>JANOFD010000806.1:0-4829 GCA_031413455.1 Rhodobiaceae bacterium | reverse complement strand
CTGTTCTACCCCCTCTGTTGCGTCATGGGCCTGGGCGGCGGTTATTGGGCCCTTTTTGTGACCATTGGGGCTGAGCAATTCGGCACCGATATCCGGGCCACGGTGACCAC
This sequence comes from Rhodobiaceae bacterium, assembly GCA_031413455.1. Lineage (GTDB taxonomy): Bacteria > Pseudomonadota > Alphaproteobacteria > Micropepsales > Micropepsaceae > SZUA-430. Next base: position 4,719 of record JANOFD010000806.1, on the reverse strand, counting down.
CAGCGTGCCCAACTTTGTGCGGGGGTGAGATCGGCGTTGTAGAGCCGAGCCGCACCCAGATCGAAGGGCGTGCCGAACGTCGCAGTGTCGGTATAACAGCGCCCACCGATGCGGGGCGCGGCCTCAAGCACTTGCACGCGCCGACCGCCGGCCACCAAAACCTGTGCCGCCGCCAGACCCGCGACCCCCGCGCCCACGATCAAAACGTCAGGGTTCGCCGCCACCGGCGCCACCCCCGCCATCATAGGCAAGGCCGCAGAATAACTGCCGAATTCACGCCGGGTAAGCTTCATGACGAATGCCGCTTGGAGAGACCGCAGTCCTATCCTAGCATGGGCACATGCGCATTTTCATCATTCTATGGTTGTCGATCTGCGGCTCGGCTTTACCTGCCTTCGCCGATCAACACGATCCGCGGCTCGAGCAGCTCTTTAACCAACTGGCGAGCATTCGAAACGCGCCGGAAGCCCAAACCATCGTCGCGCAAATAGAGTCGATTTGGCGCCAATCAGGCAGTGACACTGTTGACCTGCTCATGGCGCGCGGTGTCAGCGCCACCGAGGCCCAAGACCTGGACACTGCGATGAAGATGTTCGACGTTGTCGCGGAAATGCGCCCTCGCTACGCCGAGATCTGGTTCAGGCGCGCACAATTGCTCCTGGCCATGGACAGTCAACAAGAAGCAGCCAGTGACTTGGCCAAGGCCATAGGTCTTGAGCCGCGGCACTTCCAGGCTCACGCGTTGCTGGGCCGTCTGGCGGATTCATCCGGCAACAAAGCCCAAGCGCTTGCAGCTTTCCGCAAAGCAGTCGCCATAAATCCGACTCTCGAAAACGTAGCAAAGCGCGTCGGCGAACTCGCACTCGAAGTCGAGCGCAAACCGCTATAGATTTATCGGTCCCTTGCGCCCCACAAAGGCCACGCGCAGCAAGTTCGTGGCACCGGGTGTTCCCATGGGCACGCCAGCTGTCACCACAATACGCTGTCCGGCGCTGGCGAAACCTTCTTGAAAGGCAATCTGGCAGGCGCGCTCACTCATATCCTCAAAATCTGAAGCGTCCGCCGTCACAACGCAGTGTAACCCCCAAGCTAGGGCAAGTTTACGCCCCGTCGCCGTCACCGGAGTAAGCGCGATGATGGGAACGCTTGGCCGCTCTCGTGAAGCGCGCAACCCCGTAGAGCCTGAGCCGGTCCAACACACGATAGCCGCAGCTTTGATCGTTTGGGCCACCTGGCGTGACGCCGCAGTGATGGCATCGGACGTCGTCGCTTCGGGTTCGGAACGCTGGGCATCGATGACCATGCGGTAGTGCGAATCGCCTTCGATGGAGCGGGCGATGCGGTCCATCATCTCGACAGCTTCAATGGGATACTTGCCAGACGCGGATTCAGCCGAAAGCATGACCGCATCGGCGCCGTCAAACACGGCAGTCGCAACGTCAGACACTTCTGCGCGCGTTGGCAGTGGACTTGTAATCATCGATTCCAGCATTTGTGTCGCCACAACGACGGGCTTTCCGGCCGCACGTCCAACACGCGTGATCTGCTTTTGCTTTGAGGGCACTTGCTCAATCGGCAGCTCAACGCCCAGATCGCCGCGGGCAACCATCAAAGCGTCAGACAGCTCCGCAATTTCGTCGAGCCTGTCGATCGCCGCAGGCTTTTCGATTTTCGACAATACACCTGCGCGTCCGGCAACAATTTTGCGGGCCTCCGCCACGTCTTCCGGCCGCTGCACAAACGACAGCGCGATCCAGTCAACCGCCAGTTCAAGCGCCCGGTCAAGGTCGGCACGATCCTTCTTCGACAGCGCTGCAATCGGCAACAACGCATCTGGCACGTTGACGCCCTTGCGGTCCGTCAACCGTCCGCCGACCTCGACCAACGCGGTCGCGCTATCGGCCTCGACCTTTTCGATCCGCAGTCTCAGCCGCCCGTCATCGATCAGAAGCTGGCCGCCTTCCTTGAGCACCGCAAACACTTCGCGATGGGGCAGGAACAAGCGCTGCGCATCCCCCGGCGTCGAATCCAGATCGATCTTGACCCGTGATCCCGTTTCCAGTTCCACGCCGCCGCCGGCCATGGCCCCAATGCGAAGTTTGGGCCCTTGCAAGTCGGCCAGGATTCCAATTGGCCGCCCGATCTCAGCCTCAAGCGCGCGAATCGTGGCCACGTAGGAGGCAAGCCCGGCATGATCGGTGTGGCTCATATTGATGCGAAACACATCCGCGCCCGCTTCAAACAGCCGCTTGACTGTATTTGCGTCGCGGGAGGCCGGACCCAAAGTCGCGACAATTTTCACATTGCGGCGTCGGCGCATACTGTCCCCATCGGCGAATCCGTGTGCCGTTTGTTTGAATGGTCAATCCGACAAATTCTGCACCCAGGTAAGCTGTTTGCCTGTGTCAATCTCGAAGAACCCGGCTTGGCCGTATCCGCGCTTAGCACAATCTTTCCGTCCCTTTATTGTAAAATTACCGGCAGCGACACAAAAGGTGCGATTACCCTCCCAGGGACCTTCGACGCCCAAATGCACGCCGCGCAAATAATAGTACCGTCCTCTCAATGTGCTGCGCAAAATATCCTGACACTTCCGGGCTTCAATGCGCCACCAGCCTTCACTGATCCAGGCGCCGCGCTGCTGATAGCCGATCGCAATGGCCGTCGCATGATCCGTTGTGTTGCAGACCTTGAATCCCGCCTGCGCAGGCATGCTGAGACCAAAGACTGAAAGGGCAAGCAAAATTGAGATTTCGACACGCGAACGCAACATGCATCATCGACAGACGGTAAGAGAATCAGTTCCCGGCAGTGTCTGACTTCAGCACGATGCCGTCAAACGCTGGGCGCGATCAAAATGGCCCGGAAATCATTCACATTCGTTCGCGTCGGACCGGTTATTAACTCCTGCCGAAGCGCCGAGAAGAACCCGCCGGAATCGTTGTTGAAAGAAAGTTGGGCCATATCGATGCCGGCACTCTTCGCGCGCGACAGCGTATCGGGCGTTATCCAGCCGCCCGCAGCGTCATCATTGCCGTCGATCCCGTCAGTGTCTCCGGCCAGGGCCCAAACGCCCGTCAAGCCCTGAAGGGACTGTGCAAGCGACAGTAAATATTCCCGACTGGGCCCGCCGCGGCCATCCCCCGTCACTTTGAGTGTGAGCTCTCCACCCGAGAGCAACAAAAGCGGGCGCGACGACAAAGTCTGATGGCGAACGATCTCTCCGTGCATCCGGGCTATTGCACGCGCCTCGCCCTCCACGTTCACACCAAGGATCTTCGTCTCATAGCCCAGTCTGTGCGCCTCATCGCAGGCCGCTGCCAACGCATCCGCCGCGCGTGCCACGATCCGATACTCGGTATTTGCCAATCGCGGGTCATTGGCTTTGATGGATTCCGACGCCGGATCATGAAGCAAGGTTGACACTGACTTCGGAATAACAATTCGATGCCGCTCAAGAATATGCAACGCATCAAATCGTGTTGTTAAATCGGCCACAGTCGGACCTGATGCGATGACGGAAGCATCGTCATTCGCAACGTCAGAGATCGCCAGCGTCACAACACGCGCCGGATACGCCAACGCTGCAAGCCGTCCACCTTTGACTGCCGACAAATGTTTACGCACGCAGTTGATTTCGTTGATCGACGCACCCGAGAGCACCAGGCCGCGCGTGATGTCCTGCTTTTCGCCAAGCGTAAGCGGCGCCAGCGGCGCACTCAGTAACGCCGACCCGCCCCCCGACAGGAGCACGAGCACCAAGTCTTCGGATGTCAGGTTACGCACTTCATTCAGGGCGCGCGTCGTGGCCTCGACACCCGCCGCATCAGGAAACGGATGCCCGGCTTCAACAACCTCAATGTGTTTTGTCCCGGCACCATGCCCATAGCGCGTGACCACAATGCCGCTGAGGGGTGGTCCCCAGGCGTCTTCGACGGCGTCAGCCATTGCAGCGCAGGCCTTGCCCGCCCCAATCACGACAACCCGCCCTTTGGGTCTTGGAGGCAGCGCCTGCGGGACTACACGCGACGGATGGCACGCAGCCACGGCCGCATTGAACATACGCTTCAGATTAGACACTTCATCCGGCACAGCCAACACTCGCATATTGCGACAATCATACTATGACACATATCAGCGAAATCGCTTATGCTTTTGGCAGTGCTCGGGATGCGCCGTCGATGGACCCCAATGACAAAGATGCTTACGAACTCGTCAACGCCCAAGCGGCGCCGACACTGATCTTCGTTTGTGATCACGCCTCAAATGCGTTGCCTGAAGAATACGCGACGCTGGGCCTTGAGAGCGGACAATTCAATCTGCACATCGCTTACGATATCGGCGCCGCCGACGTTACGCGCGCTATGGCCACCTCATTTGGCGGGCCCGCTGTGCTGGGCGTCTATTCGCGCCTTTTGATTGACCTGAACCGCGGTGCTGACGATCCAACACTGGTCATGAAGCTGTCGGATGGCGAAATCATCCCTGGCAATGCCACCGCCGGTCAGCAAGAAATTTCCAAGCGAATTTCGAAATTCTATACACCGTATCACAACGCGATTGAAGTCCAGATCGCACGAGCAAAAGCGCAATCGATTGTGCCCACAATTGTCTCGATTCATTCTTTCACGCCGTCTTGGAGGGGTAATGAACGGCCATGGCAGGTTGGTGTGTTGTGGTCCAAAAAAGATTCGCGGCTCGCCCGTCACCTGCTGAAAT
>JANOFD010000805.1:0-11882 GCA_031413455.1 Rhodobiaceae bacterium | reverse complement strand
CCAGAAGCGCGCCGCGAGCGCTGGCAACATCATGAGTCCTACGGCCATCAATGTTCCCAAGGCTTGAAATGCTGCGACCAAATTGAGCACGACCAGACCCAAGAAAATTGCGTGGACCCAGGCGCCGCCCGCGCCAACGCTGCGGGCAAAAACCGGATCGAAACACTCAATGACCAGCGGACGAAAAATCACACTCACCGTTAGTGTACTGAATGTCGCCACGCCAACCACAAAGAGCAGGCCTTGATCGTCAACCGCAAGGATTGAACCGAATAAAATGTGCAACAAATCAACAGATGAACCCCGCAGAGATACGAGCAACACGCCCAGCGCCAAGCTGGTGAGATAGAATCCAGCCAGGCTCGCGTCTTCTTTCATACCTGTGGCGCGCGAGGTCAGGCCTGACAAAAGTGCAACAGCCAAACCGGCAACGACCCCGCCCAAAGTCATGGCGAACAGCGACAGGCCGGAGATCATAAACCCTACGGCGACGCCCGGCAGCACGGCGTGTCCGATCGCGTCGCCCATCAGACTCATGCGGCGTAGCACGAGGAAAACGCCGATCGGACCCGCGCCTATTCCAAGCGCTATGCACGCGACGAGCGCGCGGCGCATAAATTCGAAATCGACAAAAGGCGCGGCAACAAGTTCGTAGAGAGCGGTCATGGCACACCGTGTTGATGGTGATGCCTGGCAGGGGCCGGTTCGCGTGCCCAGCGATCTGTCATGGTGCGCGCGCGTTCCAAATTCTCAGGTGACAAGGCGTCGCCGGTTGGCGCCCAGGCGACGACTTCGCGGGCGATGAGCAGGGTTTGTGGGAAGTGTTGCCGTACGAAATTGAGGTCATGCAATACGGCAATGACAGTGCGCCCTTCTGCGTGCCAACCGTTCACCAGTGTCATCAAGTCGGTGGTTGTGCGCTCGTCTACGGCTGAAAAGGGTTCGTCCAAGAGAATTATTTGCGCGTCTTGCACAATCAATCGTGCGAACAGAACGCGATGCCATTGCCCGACAGAAAGGCTTGCGATTGACGATTGAGCGTATCCGGTGAGGCCCACTTTGGCGATTGCCGCGGCAGCGCGACGGTGTTCGGCAGGCGTAATGGCGCCCAACGCGCCTGCCCGGGGCCAGGCGCCCAGCATTACAGTCTGGGTTACGGAAAGCGGGAAACTGCGATCAATCTCCGGCTGTTGCGGCAGATAGGCGAACTGTTGTGGCGACAGGCTTCCGCGATGGATGGTGCCATCACTGACTGGCACAAGTCCCATGAGCGCTTTCAGCAACGTACTCTTACCGGCACCGTTGGGGCCTGCCAGTGCCGTTAGAGACCCGGGTGCAAATGTTCCGGTGACGTGATGCACTGCGGGAACGCGCCGATAAGTTACGATCACATCGGTGAGCGTCAGGCCGCCTGAAGCTGATGTCATGATAGCGCCCAGGCTGTGGCGAGCCATAACAACGCCAATACGCAGCTCGCCAGGCTGACGCGCGTCCAAACCCCTAAATTCAACAGATTGAAGTTACGCATAGGGTCTCGGTTATGGTGCATGGTAAGGTCAAACATCGGCATGGTGCTGATTAGCTTGGTTTTTCAGGCTTTGCCACAACAGGTTGTGACTTGGTACGCTGAATTTCGGGCTGATTCTCTGGCCTCACAAGGGGATTGATGTATGAACGAGCATGCTATCGATAGGCTTTTCAATCAAATCCAGATGCGAAAGTTGGCTGATCCGGCGAAATCCTATACCGCGAAATTGCTCAGTGAGGGCATCGCCAAATGTGCCAAGAAAGTGGGAGAAGAAGGTGTCGAAGTGGCCATCGCGGCCCTTGCAAACGATCCTAAGGCACGCGTGGAAGAGTCCGCTGATTTGCTGTATCATCTGTGTGTGCTGTGGGTCGCATGCGGGGTGGATCCGGCTGACGTGTATGCTGAGTTGAAAGCCCGCGAGGACCGCTCAGGTTTGGACAGCAAAGCGGCCCGAAAGGGAATCGTCCGTTAAATCAGACCGGCATCTGCGGCGAGAGTTTTCAGAGACACATGCGGGCGCGGCCCAATATGCGAGATGACTTCGGCAGCGGCAAGCCCCCCCAAGCGTCCGCAAATATTGAGTGGCAGACCCCGGGCGTAGCCGAATAGAAATCCAGCGGCGTATTGATCGCCCGCACCTGTGGTGTCAATGACGTGTCTAACAGGCTCAGAATTGAGCAGATGGACACGTCCGTCTTCCACAACCACCGAGCCTTGCGCCGAACGCGTAATTGCTGCTGTTTTGCTCCACTTGCGGATGGCCTGAAAGGCTTCGTCGAACTGCTCGGTCTCGAACAGAGCTTTGGCTTCATCTTCATTGGCGAAAAGTATGTCGATGTCCTTGGCGAGCAACTCTTTGAATTCACCGCGCCAACGGCCGACGCAAAACGAGTCGGACAGGGTGAAGGCGACTTTGCGTGACGCCGCTTTGGCGTGGCGAATGGCCTGACGGATTGCGGCTTTCGCACCAGGCGTGTCCCAGAGGTAGCCTTCGACGAAGAGAATGCTTGCAGATGCAACTTTCGCTGCCGCCATGTCAGCGTCCACGAAGGCCGAAGCACAACCGAGGAAGGTGTTCATGCTGCGTTGCCCGTCTGGTGTGATCAGAATGTGACAGGATGCGGTCGCCGTCGGGCTTTTGGCCGGTGGCGTATCGAACTGCACGCCGAGTTTGCGAATTTCCTCTGCAAACACTTTCCCCAGCCTGTCTTCGTTCACTTTGCCGATAAAACCAGCCAAGCCTCCCAATGAGGCAATTCCAACCATCGTATTTGCGGCCGAACCACCTGATGCTTCAACGGAATTGGCCATTGTGCGGCCCAGTGTTTCTGCGCGAAATCCGTCAACGAGAGTCATTGAGCCTTTCGCGATACCGTGCCCGGTCAAAAAGTCATCGTTCGTGTTGGCTAGAATGTCGACGATCGCGTGCCCAATGCCCAGGACGTCTAATTTTGCTTGATGCATCGCACTTGCCTTATATCAGTGTCCGGAAGACGCTCAGTATAGGCGGCGACCCCGCGTAAACAAACCAATGATGAAGGCCTTTGCATGCTCTCAAGTGCCGCAGCCTCTCTGGCGCAGATGTTTGACCCGAAATTTCGAAGCGTGCTCTTGCTTGGCGTCGGCGGAACCGTGGCGCTGTTTCTTGGGCTCATGTTCGGATTGCAGTGGGTCATCACCTATGTACCCGACTTCGGATTGAATTGGGTGCAGGAGGTGTACCGGATTATATCCGCCTTCCTGTTGACGATTGCGTTTGTCTTTCTTGGCGCGCCAGTGGCTCAGATTTTTGCAAGTCTTTTCCTTGACCGCATTGCCGATACAGTTGAAGCCACGCATTATCGAGATGCAAAACGACAGCCTGGAACTGGGATTTGGGGCATTGTTCAGGCAGGTATCGGCCTTTCGGCGCTCAGTTTTGTTCTTAATTTACTTGCGATACCCGTCACTCTTGCTTCGTTTGGTTTGGGCGCGATAGTGATGTTTTTTGTGAATGGGTATCTCACTGGACGAATATTCTTCGAGCTGGCGGCATTGCGACACAGCAAGCCTTTTGACGCGCGTGCGCTTCGCAGACGCCATCGCGTGAGGCTGTTTCTGGGTGGCGCGTTGATTTCATTTTTGTCGATGATCCCTATCCTGAATTTCTTTGTTCCGCTGTTTGGCGCCGCCATGATGACACACGAATACAATAAATTGGCGAGGACTTAGGTCATGCCCATCCGCATATTGTTCGCCATCGCGACCGCCGCCGCCCTGACGGGTTGTCAGACAATCGGTGACGCAACCGGAATGGGGCGAACTGAACGGGTTCAAATTCCGCCACTTGGAGAACTGGCTGAACCGGTTGTTGCGCCAAGGGGGCCTGCCGCGACCAATGCTTTGGCCGGCATGGGAGCTGAGCGCTTGCTCTCGCTGTGGGGCGAACCTTCGCGCAAACGAAAAGATATTGGGTCGGAGCTTTGGCAATACGGCAAAGGCAAATGCTCGGTTCTTGTCTATATGTATCCACTCGCGGGTGGTCCATTGACAGTGTCGCATGCGGAAGCGGTGCCTGGCGGGATGGAAGACGCCATTGTTGCGAGTTGCGCAAAAGGCAACGGGCTGCCGCCCCTCAAGCCGGTGAGCTGATCAGTCCGGGTTCCCAAACGGAGCAAAATCGCTGTCGTTTTGAGTTTGTTGAAAATGTTTGAGGGCCCACGAGACGCTTGGAAAAGCGAGTTCGCCCCACGGAATCTCCTCCCAGGCGAACAGTTTGGCTTCGAGACTCTCGCTGCCCGCACCGAATTCCCCTGACGAAAGTTTGGCGCGGAAAATCAATTGCACTTGTGAAATTCTGGGCACTGCATAAACCGCCAGCAACCGGTCTATTTCTATGCGCGTGAGGGCTTCTTCCCATGCTTCGCGGGCGGCGCCTTGTGCCGGTGTTTCGCGTTCTTCCATGTAGCCGGCCGGAATCGTCCAAAAACCCAGCCTGGGCTCAATTGCGCGGCGGCAGAGTAATATTCGTCCGTGCCAAGAGCAAACAGAGCCAACCACGATCTTGGGGTTGACATAGTGAATATGTCCGCATTTTGCACACACATCCCGCTCCAGGTTGTCGCCGTCGGGAACTCGGCGCACAAACTCGCAACAACTTTTGGGTGGAGGTAGCGGTGAGTGTTCACGCATGATGTCTTCTGTCCAAAGTGTGCGTTCCAGTCAATGGAGGCTGCGCCTGAAGCGCACCTTCCGCGAGCGAAATGAATGTGATACGGACACTGGTCAGTGTCTCTAGGCATATTCTGCCGATTATTCCACCGGACTTGAAAAATGGCAAAGAGCTTCGATCTGGATACTTCGCCCGGTCACCTTTTGCGGCGCGCGAACCAGTTCGCAAATGATCTGTATACGAATGAACAAGAGGGACCGGGATTGACCCAACGCCAATTTGCGGTTTTGTTTGCGATCGATCAACGTGAGGGCGCGAGTCAAACTGAACTGGTGCAGGCAACCGGCATTGATCGTTCCACGCTGGCCGATATGATTGTGCGCCTTCAGGGACGCGACTTGCTGGCTCGAAAGCGCACCGAGGAAGATCAGCGCGCGAATTCAGTGCGCATTACGCCAATTGGGCGCCGGGCCATGCGCGCGGCGATGCCCGCTGTTTTCAAGTCCGATGAGGGATTTCTGGCCGTGTTGCCTACGCGCATGCGCGGGGAATTCATCAAGTCGCTTGCTCTGCTTGCGCAGGCGGCGAGCAACGCCCAGTTGGCGGAAGACGAAGGCAAAGCTGGCAGCAAGGGACGCAAGCGCAAGTAAGTTACACGCGGATATCGAGGATCGTTCCCAGGCGTACGGCCTTATTCAATCCGGGGTTCGCCTGCGACACCGGACCAAGGCCACCGGTGTTTTGCATTTCCGGAACCGCAGTTTTTGCGAGGTCGCGTATTTCAGCGGGACTCGTTGCAATTATTTTTGTGGGCACCGCCACCTTTAGGGTCAGCGCTTCAAATTCCAAGGTGCCCGTTTGGCGTTGCGCTGGCGCCGAAGCGAGGGTCTGCGCTGCTATTTTGGTAGATGAGCCTGAGACGTTCATTTTGCAGTTATGGCGCGTATATGGTTCATTTTACACTAACAGGACCAAAGGCTTTGCGGTTGGGACGGGTTCTTCAGCCGATTTGCTTGCACTCGCAAGCCGTTCCGCGCGCGTCATCCATTTCCAACTTGTAATCGTTATTGCCAATAGGGACACGACGCTTACGGCGTAGGCAGGCCAGACATAGGCCGCATAACCGCCCATTGCCAAGAAGGCGTTCCAGTCAGTCATTTTGGTTCAAACTCCAACCCGAGGCGAATACTGCGCAATCGGCGCTCGGCAATTTCCGCCCGCATGCGGATGAGAAGCAAGGCTGCGTAGAGAACGTTGTAGGCAACTGCCATCACCAGTAGCGGGATCAGCATCGAACTTGTAATGGACGGGCCGTCTGCGCGAAACACCGTCGCGCCCTGGTGCAAGGTATTCCACCAGTCCACGGAAAATTTGATAATCGGAATGTTGATCGCCCCCACAAGTGCCAAGATGCGCGCTGCCCGTGCGGCACGCGCAGGGTCTTCAATGGCGCTCCACAACACGATGTAACCGAGATACATGAAGAACAAGATCAACACGGAAGTGAGCCGTGCATCCCAAACCCACCAGGCACCCCACATCGGCTTACCCCAAAGCATTCCAGTGATCAGCGCCAAGGCCGTAAATATGCAGCCGATCGGCGCTGACGCCTTGGCCACCACATCAGCAAGCGGGTGCTTCCAAATGAAAGCCACTGCACTGGCAAGGGCCATGCAACCATAAACGAACATCGCCATCCACGCTGCGGGGACATGAACATACATGATGCGCGCTGCATCGCCTTGCTGATAGTCGGGCGGAGCCATAATCAAACCTAGAAATAGGCCGACGAGCAAAAGCCCGAATGCCGAACCAAGAAGCCACGGAGTCAGACTGCGGGCCAAGCGCACAAATCGCTCAGGGTTGGCGTAGACGAGAACGGACATAATCTATCGCAATCCCTTGTTTAGTCGTCGCTAAGGCGCAACGAAGTGGCAGTGGCAAGCGACCCGACCACCACTGCAATCAATGAACACGCCCCCAGCAGAGTTAAAGCTTGTGTTGGATCGATGTTCGTCTGGGCCTGAGCGACCGCAGTAGAGCCAAAAATCAGAAACGGGATATTCAGCGGCAAGGCAAGAAGTGCGAGGACCATGCCGCCGCGCTGTACGCTTGCCCCCAGGGCCGCAGCGGCGGCGCCAATGGCACTGAGGGCGGGCGTTCCGATAAGAAGCGACAGCGCGAGCGCGGGCACAGCGTCTAGCGATAAATTGAGCAGCGGGGCCAATGCGGGGGCCAAAATCGTAATGATCAAGCCTGACGTGAGCCAATGGGAAATTATTTTGGCGAGTGCCACGAATTCCAAAGGCAGGGGTGACAAACGCATGAGATCGAGTGTCCCGTCTTCAACGTCAGGCTGAATTATGCGCTCAAGACCCAACAATGTCGCCAAAAGTGCCGCGATCCAAAACAGGCCAGGGCTTGCTGACTTGAGTGTCGCCATGTCAGGACCAAGACCCAAGGGCGCCAACACAACGATAAGTGCGAAGAATGCTGCCGACAACGCGGCCCCGCCGCTGGCGCGGATGCCTAGCGTTACATCACGGCGAATAAGGGCAACAAATGTTCTCATTCTCGTGGCCCGAGTTGCAGGCTTTTGGGGTCGCCGAGAAAATGCTCGTGAGTTGCGGCTACGATCAAGCCACCATTGCTTAGGTGCTCCATGCACAAGCGCGACAGTTGCGCGCGCGATTGCGCATCCAATGCAATCGTCGGCTCGTCCAACAGCCAGAGTTTCCGCTTCTGCAATGACAGCCGCGCAAGCGACAGCCGCCGACGCTGACCTGCCGATAAAAATCCAGCGCTGTGTGCTGCCAGTGCTGCGAGCCCCCAAGCTTCCAGCGCGGCATCAACGTTTTTTACAGGCGCGCCCAGAATTCCTGCATGAAAGCGCAAAGTCTCCTGCACGCGCAATTGCGGGCGAATGGCATCTTGGTGGCTAATAAAATGAAAGGCTTGATCGTGCCGGTCATCCGCCAGCGGCTTTCCATCGTCGTCAAGCAAACGAAGACGCCCGGTCAGTATTCCTAGCAACCCTGCGATGACCCGCAATAGCGTTGTCTTTCCGCTACCATTTGGGCCGTGCAAAATTAGTGCTTCACCAGCCGCCACTTCGAAACTGACGTTGCGAAAGACAATGCGCTCTCCTCTTAGAGCGGCCAACGTCTCGCCAATCAGTTGCATCGATCAAATGTCCGAGAAATTGCCGCCCCGGCCACGCCCCGAGGCGAAGCGGTCAGCACCGGTGAGCGCTTCGCCGCTTAGCATAGTGGATTGACCGTGTGCAAACTCGTTTGCCATGGCCTCAGCATAGCCGAGATCTTGTTGTTGGTATGCAGATAGCCGGTCATGGCGCAAACAGAATTGCGGAAACATTGCCATTTCCGCTGCAATTTTCTCGGCTTCCTGGCGGACATTGCCTTGGGCTACGATGCGATTGACAAGGCCCATGGACAGCGCTTCGACCGCACTGACGGGCCGGCCGGTCAAAATCAGGTCCATAGCGTGTCCCATCCCGATCAATCGAGGTAGCCGCACGGTGCCGCCGTCAATCAATGGAACGCCCCAGCGCCTGCAAAAGACGCCCAGGGTTGCGTTGTCCTCTGCCACTCGCATATCGCACCACAAGGCAAGCTCAAGCCCACCGGCAACGGCATGCCCGGAGATGGCCGCGATCACAGGTTTGGAAAGCAACAATCGAGAGGGGCCCATTGGGGCTGTGGCATCGTTGCGAATATCCAAGCCAGGTTCAGGGTTTTTGAAGAGATTGCCGTTGCCTTCACTGATGGCCTTCAGGTCGGCTCCGGCGCAAAAAGTACCACTTTCCCCATAAAAAACCGCGACGCTTGCTGCTGGATCGCTATCGAACGCCAGGAAAGCCTCCGCCAGAGCGGTGGCAGTTGGCCGATCAACCGCATTGCTCCGGTCGGGGCGCGACAAGATCACAGTCGTGACCCAGCCATTTCGTTCTACACGTACTGCAGGATTTGCCATGGCGTAATTATCCAGAAGAGAACTGTTTCATGCGAAAATAGTCCGGTAGCATGAGGAAGTGAAAGTTATTAGTTTTCGCCCTGTCTGCTATTCCAAGTTCCCTCCCATTTCCCGCATTACAGGAGCTCACCGAACGTGACCGTCTTCGACAGTTTCAAGGCCAAGAAAACACTCAAAGTTGGTGCGAAGGCTTACACGTATTACAATTTGAAAGCGGCTGAGAAGAATGGGCTGACCGGAATATCGAGACTGCCGTATTCCATGAAGGTGCTGCTTGAGAATTTACTGCGGCACGAAGATGGCCGCACTGTCACGAAAGACGACATACAGGCTGTCGCCGACTGGCTGATCGCAAAAAAGTCTGATCGGGAAATTGCCTTCCGGCCGGCGCGCGTCTTGATGCAGGATTTCACCGGCGTCCCTGCCGTTGTCGATTTGGCTGCGATGCGCGATGCTATGACTGAGTTGGGGGGCGACCCTAAAAAAATCAACCCGCTCACCCCTGTTGACCTCGTCATTGATCATTCTGTCATGGTCGATCACTTTGGCACCAAAGACTCTTTCAAAAAAAATGTCGCACGGGAATTCGAACGCAACGGCGAGCGCTATTCATTTTTGCGTTGGGGGCAGTCTGCTTTTGACAATTTCCGTGTGGTGCCGCCCGGCACCGGCATATGCCATCAGGTGAACCTTGAGTATCTAGCGCAAACAGTTTGGACATCGAAGGTCAAAGACGGAAAGAAGACCATCGAGGTCGCCTATCCTGACACGCTCGTGGGCACAGACAGCCACACCGTGATGATCAACGGCCTGGCGGTGCTGGGTTGGGGCGTTGGCGGTATCGAAGCTGAGGCCGCAATGCTGGGGCAGCCCTTGTCGATGCTGATTCCGGAAGTGGTTGGCATGAAATTGACAGGCAAAGTCCGAGAGGGTGTCACGGCAACGGACTTGGTTTTGACGGTTACGCAAATGCTGCGCAAGCGGGGTGTCGTCAACAAGTTTGTCGAATTCTTTGGGCCGGGCCTGAATGAGTTGCCGCTGGAAGACCGGGCGACGATTGCAAATATGGCACCTGAGTACGGCGCGACTTGCGGATTCTTTCCGATTGATGAGGAAACGATTCGCTATTTGAAGGCAACAGGCCGTGCAAAGGCGCGCGTTGATCTGGTGGCGGCCTATGCAAAGGCGCAAGGCATGTGGCGCACGGAAAAAAGCGAAGACCCGGAATTCACCGACATAATTGAGCTGGACCTCGGTGACGTCGAGCCCAGCATGGCAGGTCCGGCGCGACCGCAAGACCGGGTTCCGCTGGCCACGGCATCACAGGGTTTTGCAGAGTCGCTTGCCAAAACATTCGGCAAAGCGGGAAAAGAGAGTGAGACGACACTTGTTCCGGATACGGACTATAGTATCGGCCATGGCGCTGTGGTGATTGCCGCTATTACGTCATGCACGAACACGTCCAACCCCTTTGTGATGGTGGGCGCAGGATTGGTGGCGCGCAATGCCTTGAAGCGAGGCCTGAAGGTTAAACCTTGGGTGAAAACGTCACTGGCGCCGGGCAGCCAAGTTGTGGGCGAGTATCTGCAGAAAGCAGGACTGCAGAAAGATCTCGACAAGCTTGGGTTCAACGTTGTGGGCTATGGTTGCACCACGTGCATCGGCAACTCCGGACCGTTGCCCGAGAATGTATCGGAAGCGATCAGCACGGGCGATATGGTTGCAGCGGCCGTGTTGTCTGGTAACAGGAATTTCGAAGGCCGGGTCAATCCGCAAACGCGAGCGAATTATTTGGCGTCACCACCCTTGGTGGTCGCCTACGCTCTTGCCGGTTCAATGACAGTTGATCTTATCAATGACCCGATTGGCCACGATAAAAAGGGGAAGCCTGTCTACCTCAAAGATATCTGGCCGAGTGCGAAAGAGATCGCCGAAACGGTTCGCAAGGCGGTGACAACAAAGATATTCCGCGATCGCTATGCCGATGTGTTCGATGGAGGATCGGTGTGGAAGAAGATCAAGGTCAAGAAGTCGCTTACCTACCCTTGGGATATGGGGTCAACCTATGTGCAGCAGCCGCCATATTTCGATGGCGTGACGCTAGAGCCCGTGCCAGTGCAGGATATACGCCAGGCGCGAATCTTGGGGCTGTTCGGCGATTCGATCACGACGGATGTTCAGGGTTTGGCAATCGAGAAGGCCAGTGGTAGGGCCTACACTTGGCGCAATGACACCCTGATGAGGATGGACCTTGCTTCTGGGAATGTCACCACACAGGGAATCTCCAACCCACCAAGAATTGACATTTTGGATATGGCCTATGATAACAACTTGGATAGGGTTCTTTCCCTCAAGGAAACAAAGACTCTTGGGGAAAGGACCAAAATCCATATTTGGAATCCAGTCACTGTGGACCGCCTGGTCAACATTCGGGTTCATAATCTGCCAACATTTACTGTCGTCACTGGGATTGTTACCTCCCCAGAAGAGGGTAAGGTTCATCCAGTGCTTCTGCTGGTCAACGATGTCATGTGCCATTGTCCTGTTTTGTCCAGCATCGTTTGCTCAACCTCTTCTCTGCCCTTGTCCCTTCTTTGGGTCCCAATCTTTTACCTTTCAGGTGTAATATACGGAATTTCCAATGAAGAGCCCCCTAGAGTCTACCAGATTTATGAGAATGGAACTGCCATCCTCAGCTCCATAACCAAGTTTAATTCCTCAGGCCAGGCTTTCTCTGGTACACTGTATTGCCCCCAGGTCTCACAGTTTCCATGTTCCGAGCCCAGTTCCCCTCCTTCGGAACAGCCTTGTGGTCCTTCCCCCTTGGAAGGCTGTCTGGACTTCTTCACAACCTTCAACAACGGCAGCCAGTTTGCTGCTTCGGAGAATGGCACTGTAACCTTCCCTGTCACTGACTTCCTCAATCTCACCAATCCCACCAACCGGGTGAATTCCATTGAGTACAGCATTTTCCATGACACCATGTTCATCATGCATGTGACAAATGCTAACAATGGTGTAGTGGAGCTCATGACTGTTGATGTGGAGACTGGACAAACTCAGTTTGTGGGTGATGTTAGATTCCAGTCTAGCGGAGGCCCGGCGAGGACAGTTCAGGGTTTGGCAATCGAGAAGGCCAGTGGTAGGGCCTACACTTGGCGCAATGACACCCTGATGAGGATGGACCTTGCTTCTGGGAATGTCACCACA
>JANOFD010000804.1:0-1045 GCA_031413455.1 Rhodobiaceae bacterium | reverse complement strand
AGGCATATGTCATTCACCGATCTTGGGGGGCCATCGTCAATCCAACGTTACACATGGGCACACTCCCAGCGCAAGTTTTCACAGACATGCCCGCCCGGCCCGCATTCGTTCCATTCTGCCGCATTTTTCATGCCTATCTCGTGCGGCTCTTAGGCCTATTGCCACTTCAGCGTGCATTCCGGTCCGCTTCCCCTGAGGCCGTAAATAGTTGAGGCCGAATGGGTGGACACAGTATGGCGCCGCATCGCTGCCGGAACACAATAAACTTGTACTTCTACAGCAGCAAAAACTTGTAACCTTACGAACAGCGAACAGTTGCGGTTGAATTCTTGAACAAAAACAATGTCCACATGAACATCCTCCTCACGGGCGGCGCCGGCTTCATTGGCTCGGCTGTTGTGCGGCGCCTGGTTGGCTCGGGCGCTGCCAATGTGCTGGTCGTCGACAAGCTGACCTATGCGGGCAATTTGGCGTCGCTTGCGCCCGTGGCGCGCCATCCGAACTTCACGTTCATGCAGGCCGACATTTGCGATGGCGATGCCATGCGTGCTGCCTTTGCGGATTGCGCGCCGGACATCGTCATGCATCTGGCGGCCGAAAGCCACGTTGACCGCTCCATCGATGCGCCGGGGGAGTTTATTACCACCAATGTTGTGGGCACCTATCGCCTGCTCGACGCGGCGCTGGCGCATTTCCGTGCGCTGGACGCTGCTGCGCAGGGCCGCTTTCGCTTTCATCATATTTCGACCGACGAGGTGTTTGGGGCGCTGGGGCCGGCAGGCCACTTCACCGAAACCACGCCCTATGCGCCGCGCTCGCCCTATTCGGCGTCGAAGGCGTCGTCTGATCATCTGGTGCGCGCCTGGGGCGAGACTTACGGGTTGCCGGTGATCGTTTCGAACTGCTCGAACATTTATTGGCCTTATCAGTTTCCGGAAATGGACATCACGGCTGTTGTAAAAGTCAGCGAGGATGAACGCGGTCTCCGTGTCGCCGACCAGCACCTCGTTGTAAAGGTCATTGATGAATGGCCAGGATTCCTCGG
>JANOFD010000803.1:0-14110 GCA_031413455.1 Rhodobiaceae bacterium | reverse complement strand
CGAGCCCGGCAAAAACACATGCGCGTAGTTCGCGGTTTCGGTGAGGAAGAGGTCGTGCACGACGACGCACTCCATCGCAGCGAAGGCGGCGGCGACGTGCTTGGTGTTGGGGTCCGACTGCAGAATGTCTTCGCCCTGGATGTAGATGCCCTTGAAGCGGCCGTCGAGGGCGGCGTCGAGCATGTTGGGGATGCGCAGACCCGGCTCGTGGTCGAGCGGTGTCAGCCACAGCGTTTCGAACATCGCGCGCGCCGCGTCGTCGGAGACATGGCGATAGCCCGACAGCTCGTGTGGAAACGAACCCATGTCGCAGGCGCCCTGCACATTGTTCTGTCCCCGTAAAGGGTTGACCCCAACGCCGGGCCGGCCGATATTGCCGGTCGCCATAGCGAGGTTGGCGATGGCCATGACGGCGGTGGTGCCCTGGCTGTGTTCGGTGACGCCCAGGCCGTAGTAGATTGCGGCGTTGCCGCCGGTGGCGTAGAGGCGCGCGGCGCCCCGGATCATGGCGGCAGGAACGCCGGAGGTTTCCTCCACGGCTTCGGGGCTGTTGTGCGCCAAAGCCACGAACTCCGACCACGCGTCGAAGGCGTCGGCGTCGCAGCGTGTACGGACGAACTCCTTGTCGACCAAGCCTTCCGTGACGATGACGTGGGCGAGCGCGGTCAGGATCGCGACATTCGTCCCCGGCAACAGCGGCAGATGGTAGGCGGCTTCGACGTGGGGCGTGCGCACGAGGTCGATGCGGCGCGGGTCGATGACGATAAGTTTGGCGCCCTCGCGCAAGCGCTTTTTCATGCGCGAGGCAAAGACCGGATGACCGTCGGTGGGATTGGCACCGATGACGACGATGACGTCGGCGTGCTCGACGCTGTCGAAATCCTGCGTGCCGGCCGAGGTGCCGAAAGTGGTCTTCAGGCCATAACCGGTGGGCGAATGGCAGACGCGGGCGCAGGTATCCACGTTATTGTTGCCCAATGCGGCCCGCACCAATTTCTGCACCAGAAAAGTCTCTTCGTTCGTGCAGCGCGATGACGTCACCCCGCCCAGCGACAGGCGGCCGTACTTGGCCTGGATGCGTTTGAATTCGGAGGCGGTGTGGGTGATCGCTTCTTCCCAGCTCACTTTGCGCCAAGGCTCGTCAATCCGTGCACGGATCATCGGCTCGAGCACGCGCTCGCGATGGGTGGCATAGCCCCAGGCAAATCGGCCCTTGACACATGAATGGCCGTGGTTGGCCTTGCCGTCCTTGTAGGGCACCATGCGCACCAGTTCTTCGCCGCGCATCTCGGCCTTAAAAGCGCAGCCGACGCCGCAATAAGCGCAGGTGGTGACGACCGAATGTTCGGGCACGCCGATCTCGATCACCGATTTCTCGCTCAAGGTCGCCGTCGGGCAGGCTTGCACGCAGGCGCCGCACGAGACGCATTCCGACTCAAAAAACGACTCCGACATGCCCGCCGAAACCTTGGATTCAAACCCGCGCCCTTCGATGGTCAAAGCGAACGTGCCCTGCGTTTCCTCACACGCCCGCACGCAGCGCGAACAGACGATGCATTTCGCGGGATCAAAGGTGAAGTACGGGTTGGACTCGTCTTTCACCGCACCCAAATGGTTGTCGCCCGCATAGCCATAGCGCACGTCGCGCAAGCCCACTGCGCCCGCCATGTCCTGCAACTCGCAATCGCCGTTGGCAGCACAAGTCAGGCAGTCGAGCGGATGGTCTGAGATATAAAGTTCCATCACGCCGCGCCGCAGCTCCTTCAACAGCGGCGTCTGCGTGCGCACCTTCATGCCGGCCGCAACCGGCGTGGTGCACGAGGCCGGCGTCCCCGCACGCCCATCAATCTCAACCAGGCAAAGCCGGCACGACCCAAACGCCTCAACGCTGTCGGTGGCGCAAAGTTTCGGCACGCCGATCCCTGCCTCCCGTGCGGCGCGCAGGATCGAGGTGCCGGAGAGCACCGTCACATCTACACCATCGACAGTCAGGCGGACGTAAGTCTCGCCCGTCGCTGCCGGAGTGCCCAGATCGTGTTCGCCAATCAGTGCCATCGCACTATCTTATCCGTCTGCCTCACCAGTTGTAATCGCCATCAATCAACTCAACTTTAACCATCGAAACCGCGCAAAATCGACCGGAGAGGCAAAAATGCGTTTTCGCTTGCACATGTGCACACGAAGCGTTTTCAAGGGATTTTTTGGCTGAACCACGCCGTTTTTCTTTGAAGAAGTTAGTGTGCAGGCTATATGCACGGATTTTCTTGTGCATCTATCGACCCCCTCAATTTACGTCTTCCAAACTCGTCAGAACATAAATAGAACAAATCGACGGAAAGTCAAGCGAAAGCCTCGCGACACCGCGCCAAAGCCCCCCATCGTCTGCGTGTCGCTAACGCCGCGACCGCATGCACACGTCCCCAATACAAAAGGCGACGTCATCCCGCGCGCGCTGCAGCACTCTTGTGCCGCTGCGCTGATGCGGGACCCACCCGGGTGCAGCCTCAGTGCCCCTTGCCCCGCACCTCGTATGGGCCCCGTGCACGGGGTGACAGAGCTTTTAAAACTGGGGAACTGAGTGAATATTTGTGTGCTTGCCGAAACGCATTCTACTTGCATGACTGCCTGCCCACACGTTGCGCGCAAATGTGAAAGCGCCGTAATTTGCTCGCGCCCAAGCAATTGCTACACTCATTGATGTGAATCAAATCCCGGCGATTTGCGCCGCGATAATTTCCCGCAACGCACATTCGGCGAGCCCCCTTCACCTGAGGATTTCCATCATGACAACAACCCGTCGCGTTCTCTTTGCCGCCTCGCTCGCATTAGCAGGCAGCCTTCCCTTCACCACTCTCGCTAACGCCGCCTCGACAGCTGCGGAACTCAACAACGAGGGCGAGCAGGCGCTGCAAAAACTCTATCGCAGCGAACCGGCAGCACGGGACATTTCGCGCAAAGCCAAAGCCGTGCTGGTGTTTCCCGGCATCGTCAAAGCAGGCTTCGTCTTCGGCGCCTCCTACGGTGAGGGCGTTTTGTTCAAGGGCGGAAAACCTGCCCAGTATTACAATTCCCTGTCCGGGTCATGGGGCCTGCAGGCCGGCGCACAATCCTATGGTTACGTGGTGTTCCTGATGACGGACAAGGCCGTGAATTATCTCGACCGCTCCGACGGCTGGGAAATCGGCGTCGGTCCAACCGTCGTGTTCGTCGACAAAGGCGTCGCCAAGAACCTGTCCACAACAACGCTGCACGATGACGCCTATGCCTTCACTTTCGACCAACAAGGCCTGATGGCCAGCCTCGCCCTCGAAGGCACAAAAGTCTCCCAAATCCGCCGCTAATCCCGGGAGCGCGGGCATCCCTGCCCGCCCTTCTTGCGCCGGAGATTTGTATAATGCGCACGAATGAAGTTCTGACGGTAAGTGCCGCCTAGTTTCACCGCAACATTGGTGCTTATTAAGACATTGCTCTAACGCGACCGGTCGCCATAACGAAGAACGGCCGCGAACGAACAGTCCTGTTGTCGGCGGACGAATTTCACCGGCTCATGCGCCGCGACCGCCGCGTGATTGCGGCAGGCGAGATGAGCGAGCGGCAGGTCAATGCCGTACGCAACGCGAAGGTTCCCGAACACCACCGTCAACTCGATGAAGAACTCAAAGACTGGAAGGCGTGAGTTTCCCCGCTCCCGATCCGAGCCTGGTCATCATGACAGACCCTGAACACACATACTGCAGCTTTCTGGGACCGCGGGCATCCTCGC
Source organism: Rhodobiaceae bacterium (assembly GCA_031413455.1). GTDB lineage: Bacteria > Pseudomonadota > Alphaproteobacteria > Micropepsales > Micropepsaceae > SZUA-430. Next base: position 10,347 of record JANOFD010000803.1, on the reverse strand, counting down.
TCGCTCTTTCTTCCGCCTTCGCAAGCCGTGCCCGTTAAGAGCGGGCGGAGACGACTGCGGTCCCAACAGCGACCATTCCCGACGCAGTCACCGGTTTCACCAAAGGCAAACTATCTATCCCACGAAGGCTTTTGGGTTAAATATTCGCAGTACCATTCCTCGTCTTCCTCGAAAGGCAGTTTTGCTACGCAACTGGCTTCGGCGCTGTAGGCGCCGGATATAACATAAACCCAGTCGGAGCCGAGATCTTGAATCACGTACCAGCCGCGCCGTTCCAATGGACTTTTACGGCTGCGAGCGCGCCGGCGCCCGAAGCGACAAAAGCCGCGACAGAAATTGACGCGGCAACAAAAAGTGATTTCATCGTCATCACACAGACCCTCCATAGCAACCCATCCTACACCTTCCTGGGACCGCGGGCGCCGGGTCCCCCAAAATCTTCCGGAAAGTGCTTGAGCGCGCTCATCACCGGGTAGGGCGTAAACCCGCCGAGCGCGCAGAGCGAGCCGAGTTTCAGCGTCCGGCACAGATCTTCGATCAACGCCAAATTCATCTCGCGCTTCTCGCCCTTCAAAATCCTGTCGATGACCTCAACTCCGCGCGTTGAACCGATGCGGCAAGGCGTACACTTGCCGCAGCTTTCGATGGCGCAGAATTCCATTGCAAAGCGCGCTTGCGCCGCCATGTCCACCGTGTCGTCGAAAACCACGATGCCGCCGTGGCCGATCAGCCCGTCGCGCGCCGCGAACGCCTCATAGTCATACGGCGTATCGAACAGCGCGCGCGGGAAATAGGCACCGAGCGGGCCGCCGCATTGCACGGCGCGCACCGGCCGCCCGCTCGCCGTGCCGCCACCAATGTCGTCGACGAGTTCACCCAGCGTCATGCCGAACGGCGCTTCGAACAGGCCCGCATATTTCACGTTGCCCGCAAGCTGAACCGGCATCGTGCCCCTGGATCTACCGAAGCCGATGGCGGCGTAAGCCTCCGCGCCATGCGCCAAAATCCACGGCACCGTCGCCAGCGACAGCACATTGTTGATGATCGTGGGCTTGCCGAATAACCCTTCATGCGCGGGCAGCGGTGGTTTGGCGCGCACTTGGCCGCGCCGACCTTCGAGGCTTTCGAGCAGCGCCGTTTCCTCGCCGCAGACATAGGCGCCGGCACCGATGCGCAACTCGATGTCGAACTCTCCGCCGATGAGATGCGCCGCCCGCGCCACGTCGAGCGCCTTGGCGAATGTCACGTTGGCGTGCGGATACTCCGAGCGCGAATAGACGAAGCCCTTCTCGGCGCCGACGGCCAAACCCGCAATCGCCATCCCTTCGATGAGCGCGAACGGGTCGCCTTCCATGGTCATCCGGTCGGCGAAGGTGCCGCTGTCGCCTTCGTCGGCGTTGCAGACGATGTACTTGCGGTCGGCGCTTGCATCGGCCGCCGTCTTCCACTTGATGCCAGTCGGGAATCCCGCACCGCCCCGCCCGCGCAACCCCGACGCGGTCACAACGCCAATCGTGGCCGCAGAACCAAGTTCACGCGCGCGATCAAGGCCGCGCCAACCGCCATAGTCCTTAAGCGATAATGGATCGACGATCCCGCAGCGTGCGAACGTCACCCGCGTTTGGCGCTTTAGCCAAGGATGATCGTCGACAACGCCGATGCATTTCGCATGCGCGCCGCCTTGCACGAGACTCGCATCAATGTCGCCAGGCACCAGCGGCCCGTAGCCAACGCGGCCTTGGCCGGTTTCCACTTCGATCAGCGGCTCAAGCCAATAAAGCCCGCGCGAACCGGTGCGCACGATTTCCACTTCGAGATTTTGCTTGGCGGCCACCGCCCGCACCGCACGCGCGACCGCCTCGCCACCCACCGCCAATGCCGCCGAGTCGTTCGGGATGAAGATACGCGTCACGTCCCCTCCTCCACCTTAGCGATCAAACGCGCGGCGTCCAGCCGGCCCAGCGGCGCGCCATTGACAAGAGCGGCCGGCGCGACCGAACAAAAGCCCAGGCAATAAACCGGTTCAATCGTCACCGCGCCGTCAGCGCTCGTCTCTTTCCAGCCAACGGCGAAATGCTTCAGCACCGCCTCCGCCAGCGCCACACCTCCCATCGCCTGACAAGCCTCAGCCCGGCAAAGTTTCACCACCCGCCGCCCCGGGGGCTTGTCGCGAAAATCGTGATAGAAACTCACCACACCGTAAACTTCCGCCCGCGTCAGATTGAGCGCCTCGGCGACAACCGGGATCGCATCGCGCGGAATATAACCGCACGCCGCTTGCAGCGCGTGCAAGATCGGCAACAGCGGCCCTTCGAGATGCGCGTATGCCGCCACGATCTCCCGAACCCGTTTCTCGCTCAGTTCCAAAGCTGACATCACCATCTGCCCGCATATATCACGCGGAACAGGATAGTCGATCCCCTCCATACTTTACACCAAAAGCAAAAGGGGCGCAGCCATCCCGGCCGCGCCCCCCATCGGTTCTAAAATACGCTCTGCTTACAGCGCGAAATCGTTCGCTACGACTGCTCCCGTATAGTTCTGCAGCAGGATCTCGAAATCAGCGCCAAGATCGGCATTGACATTACCCTGGATCAAAGTCGAATCCAGTGTGAGGTCTCCATTCGTATCGATTTGACCATAACGGACTTGACCCGCACCCGTGAACGCCGCATCAAGCAGTGTCAGGAAGGTGAATGTGTTGTTCCCCCCTGCCACGGTGTTGGCATCAATTGCCGTCAAAACAATGTCGTCCAACCCGGTGATAAAGTCCGCGATGATGTCACGCTGACCAACACCGATACCGCTCTCAAGGATGTCGGTATAGACAAAGTCGTCGTTACCGGTACCACCCGTGAGAATGTCGGCACCAAGCCCTCCCGTAATGGTGTCATTGGCACCACCTGCATCGATGATGTCAGCACCGCCACGTCCCTGGATCACATTAGCGTTGCCGTTCAGCGTGATGGTATCGCCGCCTGAACTGCCGATGACGTTTTCCAGTTGTGAAAGCGTGTCACTGCCGATATCGGCGCTTGTGGCCAAAATGGTGGTAACGATCGCCGCCGCACTGGTTGCCGACAAATCAAGTGTGTCAGCACCGGCGCCGCCCGTGATGATGTCGTTACCGTCGCCGATTGACGCAACAAAGATGTCGTTGTTGGCGCCGCCATTCAGCGTGTCGGCACCGGCACCACCGTTCAGCGTGTCGTTGCCGCCATTGCCGCTCAGCGTGTTGCTCTGCGCATCGCCGGTCAGCGTATCCCCACCGCCGCCACCAGCGACGTTCTCAACCCCGGCAAACAAGGTGAAGCCCGATGCCGTACTCGTGGCAATGTTCACCGTCACCGCCTGCGACCCACCGGAATAAGTCAATGTATCGTTGCTTCCACCCAGCAAATCGATGGTGACACTTTCAACATTGCTGATCGCGCCGCCCGCCACATTCGAAATACTGGTTCCATTATAACTCACGGTCACCGCATTTGGCGGCGCCGATCCCAGGATTTGCAGAGTGTCGCTGCCGGCACCACCATTCACCGCGTCGGCACCGCCGCCAACATTGTAGATAATAGTGTCATTACCCGCACCACCAAAGACCCTGTCGTTACCGCCACCCGCGTTCAGCGTGTCATCGCCGCCCTGCCCATCAACCGTGTTCTGACCGCCATTGACGGTGATCACGTCGTTGCCTTGACTGCCGGTGAAGTTTTCAATGCCCGAAAGTGTGTCAGTGCCGGCCTCGGCGCTCGTAGCACTTGTCTGCGTAATCACCGCACCGGCAGATGTACCGGCCAGCGAGTACGTGTCACCGTCGAGCGCACCGTTGTTATTGGCGCCGCCAACAAAAATGTTGTTGTTGATGTCGCCAATGAAAGTGTCGTCGCCGCTGCCGCCCGTCGCATTTTCAACGCCCGCAATTGACGCAAATCCCGTCGCCGTTCCCGCCGCGAGATTGACGGAAACGTCGACTGTCGTGTTTGGTGGATTGAGCGGGTTATACGACAGCGTATCGATGCCACCCACCAGATCAAGGCTGACCACCTCGACCCCTGTCACGCTGCCGGCGTTGACATTGGTAATACGGTTTGTGGCGCCCCCGGTGTACAACACCCGCAAGATATCCGCCCCGGCCGTGCCTGAAATATTCATCAGGTCATTGCCCGCTCCACCATTCACGGTGTCAGTCTCATCTCCGATCGTGAAGTTGATGATGTCGTTTTCACCACCGGCATTGATGATGTCGTTACCGCCGCCGCCGGTAATGATGTCCTGACCCTCAGTCCCCGTCAGCGTTTGCGCCAAAGCATTTGCCGCAATGAAGTCACCGGTCACAATGGTCGGCGCCGACGCAAACTCTTCATTCGCTCCGAAAGCGTCGGTGTAGCGAACCACAATGCGCAATTGCTGGTTCACTTGCTCTTGACCCGGCGTGAACGCCAAGGCGTTCGCACCAGCAATGTCGGCCCAAATGGCGCCGTCAAGCTCCTGCCACTGCAAGACAAAACTCAGCGCTGGCGGCAAGCCGTCATCATCGGCCAACGCATTCAACGTCGCGTTGATCGTAAACGTCTCCGTCGGCGTCGTATCGCTGATGCTCCACGATCCTGTCGGCAGATCGTTCACATTCAAGACAGCAGCGGTCGGTGCTGAGCGCACAGTCTCAGAAGTTCCCTGATTGTCGGTGTAACTCACGACCGCCCGCAATTGCCGGCCCGTCAATTCCTGAGGTGCCGCAAACGATTGCGCAGCGGCGCCAAGAATGTTCGTCCAGCCCGGATCGTTGGGCGCGTTTGCACTCACCGCGCCAACCGCACTGCTGTCGAACCATTGCCATTGATAATTGAACACCGTGCCAGTCAGTCCGTCTTCGTCGCTGAACAAATTGAGCGCACTCAGCACCTGATCCTCTGCAGGTGTTGCATCACTGATCGCCACTATTCCAACCGGCGCATCATTGACGTTCAGAACGGCCACAGTTGGTGCGGAAAGCACCTCTTCCAACACGCCATTGGCGTCTTGATAGACGGCACGAACCCTTAACTGCAAACCCACCTCGGCATCGTTTGGCGTGAAATTTGTCCCCGTGACCTTGACGATTTCGCCAGCGAGCACGCGTTCCAGGTCCACGAACACACCGGAACCTGCCCCGTCTTCCGCCTGCCAGTAAAAGACGACCGGCCCCGTAATCACACCGCCGGGATTATCGGCATCCGTGACACCGGCAATCGAGGCCCTCAGAACCTGGTTCTCGCCAGGCGTGACGACAGGCAAGCCCGTCACATTGTCGAGGATCGCCAGCAATCCTACCGGGGCGTCGTTCACGCCATTGATGATCAACGAAGTGTCGGCAAACTGCAGGCGTTCAATGTTGCGCAACAGATCGACGCCGTCCGCGCCCTGACCCAATCCCAAAACAGCATCGTTGTGCGAAACGGTGATATAGCCGTCACCATTGACGTCAACCCCGCCGCCTTCAACCGTGTAGGCCAACCGATTGCCCGAGAACATTGCTGTGTCGAAATCGGCGTCCGGCGCCGTCAATATCTCGCGCACGATCCGGATTTGCCCGGGATTGATCGCCCCGGACAGCATCTGAGCCTGGAATTCAGACATGCTGTTATACGTCGCGATCTGGACGTCCGGATCGGCCAAGCTGCGGATGCTCAGCCGCACATTCAACCATGCGTCGCCATCGATCAAGTCATTGCCACCGCGACCCTCGATCGTGTCGCTGCCCGCGCCGCCCAGGATGATGTTGCCACCGGTAAACTGCCCCACGCCAAGCGCAAACAGCGGGTTCAAACCATCTTTCAAACCTGCGATGAGGTCGAAATTATTGAGCTCATTGCCAATCATCAGCGCTGCATTGGCGTTGTCGCCTCGCAGAATATCGCTGAACGCCGAGCCAGAAAGGCCTTCAGTCGAATCGAAGCGATCAAGGAACGCATTCGGCGAGCCGGGAAGAACTGGAGGCGCGAACACGCGCACATTCATGTCGGCTTCAATGCCTGACGTCTCGTCCTTGTAAGTCGCCCAGTCGAAACCCAGCATGCCTTCGGCGCGATCCACGCCCACGCCCACAACCATGATATCGTCGCCGGATTCGGTATCGAAATCATCATCGCCACCTTGGCCGATGATGACGTCGTTACCGATGACCGAACTGTTCTGGAACGGATCGCCATTGTCGCCCTGCAGCAAATCGTTGCCGGCACCGCCTTCAACCCAGTCATCGCCTTCCCCGGCGAAGACCACATTTGCATCTTCACCCGCAGCAATAAAGTCGCCACCGCCGCCGCCAAATGTTTCATCCGGGTCTTCGCCACCGATGACAAAGTCCGCGCCGTCGCCCGCCAGCAGCAGGTCGAACCCGGCGCCGGCGCTCAGAACGTCGTTGCCATCGCCGCCCTTCAAATTGTCGTCACCGAAACTGTCGGTGATAATGTCGTCCCCATCGCCGCCGTTGAGAATGTCATTGCCGGCACCACCTTCAAGCCTGTCGTTACCTCCGTCGCCCCAATGGGTGTCGTCACCGATCCCGGAGATCAGAATGTCATTACCGTCTGTGCCACCAAGCACCACATGCTCCCCACCGGTGAAGCGCAAATAATTGCCGTCTAACCCCGCTGTCGCCGGGTTGTTGCGGATGACCAAGGGCGAGAAAATGCTGGCGCCTTGGGGATCATCATTCCCCAGAATACCCAGACCCTCATTGAACTGCCTGGTCACATCGACTTCCAGAATATAGTTCGGAGTCGAGAACACATCGCCCGGCAAATGCGTCACCTCTGTGTTGCGCATGATCAGCGAGGCGAACGAATTGCCTTCCAATTGATGCAGGAAGTTCAAACCAACAGTACGGGTCAAATAGTAGAACCGGTCGCCGTCCTGCAACGCTTCCATCTGCGTTTCGAAGACAAAGTTGAACGTCGAGCCCAGCATGCCGCCAAACGGCATCTTGGCTTCCGCAAGCCCGCCAATCCAAAGATCGATGTCGTCAACGCCGGTGGTCGTAATGCCAGCATCGTTCGCATAGGCGCCCTGGCTGTTCAGGAAGTCGTAGCGATCAATGTCGTCGATCAGAATTTCGTGGCCTTCGTCAGTCGTGAAACTTCCGCCCATCACCAGAGCCAGAGCCACGCCTCGTTTTTCAGCCGCCGTATTGACATCCGGCGCTTGCAGCGCCTCATGCTTCCCATAGGCCGCGATGAAATTCACCACCGACATTTCGTTCTTGGCGTGTAGGGCGAAATCAACCCAGCTCTCATAAGGCTTCAGCTGTGCATCGCCTGTTCCTTCATAAAACTGCCGACGCGCCTCGTTGAGCGTCGCCACACCCGTATCGCGTCCGCGTGCCAGATTGAGCGTCGCCAGATCGAGCGGCAAGCCAAGCAGATTATTGCGCAAGGCTTCCACAACGAACTCGTCGATTTCATTACCGACTTGCCGCGTCATGCCGCGAATAATCGAGCCCGCCATTTCGCTCTGGCCCAACCCGTTCGTAAATTCGACAGGGTTAAGGAACCCCTCAATCAACCCGATGTGACTCGCATTGAATTGCGGATCAAAGCGATCAATCGACTCGGTTAACATCGAGTGGCCGAAACGATAGACCACATGCGCAAACTCGCCGGCAATGGAAGCGTCGATCGTCGCGTTATAACTGCCGAACACATTGACCATCGGCTGCACTTTGCGTGCGAATTCTTCAAACACGAGATGCTGATACTGCATCTCGGTTCCAAAACGCGCCGCCTGAAACAAACGCTCGCCGTTCCACGAACCGTCCGGCATCTGCCATTGCGAAATGAACGTCGCATCGCCGGTGGCCAGCACCACCTCCTTCACATGCTCAACCAACCGGTTGTGCTCGGCATGGAAGATGAAGTGAACGGTTGTCAGACCGAGATTCTCGTTGCCCCTTCCATCACCGGTGATGAAATGCCGGTCGAGCAGTTCGTCGTCATACGTCAGCGGATTGTGATCGTCGGCATACAAATCGCCCTCGTTCAGGTCTGCCGTCTGCGCCGTTTCCTTGATCCCGTCGTGATCGAGGTCGACAAACCCTGGCCCCGCATGATGGGCAATGTCATTCAGGAAGGCGTGGTTCGTACCGATTGAACCTTCCGTCGTAATCCCCGCTGCAGTCCCTCCCTTGAACCAATTCTCGGCATGCTCGGCGTCCGGCGCCATCACCATCTGGGCATAGCCGTTTGGCCCGGGAATGAACTTGCCATACTGGTCGGTCTTCAACAGCGGCACATTGTGAACATCAAAATCATTCAAGGCGATTCCCAGCATCTCGAGCGCTTGCGCTTTGACTTCCGCCCAACTTGCCAGCCCGCCGGCCGCCCCTTCCAGCATCAAGCCGGTGGAAACCGCGTTTCCGCCATCATTCAACGCGTATTCGCGCAAAAACACCTGATGCGATGAGTGCGAAGTATACGTTTGGTTCTGATCGACAAACGATGTCGTCGTATTCTGGTGCTGTGCAACTGCCGCCAGCGGACCGTCGCCATCAGGATCCACCATCTGCGGCGTCGCACGCGTCAGCGCCATGAATCTCAAATGCGCCGGAAGATCGTCACCGTCACCCAAGATGCCGTTACCGCCGGCAATCAACGGATCGTCTGGCTGCAAAGGAATATAAACGGTTCCATTCCCACCCTTCGTCAGCAGGTCCAGACCATGGTCGAAGAACTGCCCGAACAGCGTCATCCAGGAATTGAACGGTGCCGACAGACCTTCATCTGCCGCCACATTGGGAATGTGCAGATTGCCAAGGGCGTCGACGGAGCCGGTCTGCGACGCCAGAACTGCCGCCGGATTGCTCGCTGTTTGATCGACGATCAGGTTCGATATGATACGCGGATCGGCGTCCGCCACACTTCCAGGCAGGCTATAGTTGTTGTTGGTGATCACGGGCGCGCCCGGCCCCAAAAACATAATGTCCCCATCATTTTCATTGATGAAAGCAGCGTCCGTCATGCGCGGAAACAGCGTGTCCGCCGCGCCAAAATCGCTTTGTCCCGCCAGGAGGTTGTTCAAACTGCCGTCAACCGTTCGCAATCCATAGGGCAAAAACGGATTGGGGATCAGGCTTGTGAGATCCGCACCCGCGGCATGCGCCTCCGAAATCAGAATCTGCTGAAGAATAAATTCGAGGTCATGCCTGATCATAACAACCATGTTTGGTCTCCCTGTGTGATGTGATCGGAAATTTATGAGGGAGGGCGCACGGCTGGATGCCAGTGCAGGCAGTCACGCGTGTCAGGCCCGCAGTCGGGATTCTTGACACTATTCGAGCGTGCGTCGGCATGGATCACCCCTCCGGCGCTTCCCCAGCTGCTCGACCCCAATTTTGTCCGGCAACAGCATGCGAATCTCGAATGCCACACTGTCGGATGGCCGCTTTTGCAGCCCACGAGGGGATAAGAACAGAATCAAATCGCCTAAGGGACGTTTGGCAGTAAGGTTAAATTCTCTCCATACCACTTAAGAGAAAATACCTATCCATTATAGTCTAAGCACTGATACTTTAGGTTCGAAAGTTAATATAACTACACTATTCGCTCAGAAATAAAACAATTAAAGAATACAATAATGAATATTCACACACATAATACAGACAAATATTGTTTCTATATAATCAACTTGCATTTCACCGAATCACCCACACAGTCGAGTTTAATCGTGAAACACATTCAAACTCTAGCTGATCGAATTCCTGCCACAATCGGCAGCTTTGATTTCGCGCCGAAACCCCTGGCACCTTTGATCGCGTTAACTACTCATTAGTACGCAACGCGCTGCCAAACGTTGCCGCAAACTTTTCCGAAACTTATCCACAGGTAATGCAGCCCCACTGGGAAATTTTTCTAGCGAGCATTACGTCAGGGGCGCCGCCGCTTCCGACAAGAGTATAAAATCCTGTCATCAGTGGCAGATATGCAACGGTACGTTGCTATTAACACTTTCACCGGCGACGGGTGTTGATGTTGTGCCCCAGCGTCTTTTCTCAGCGTATTCAATATGATTTGATCGAACCATTATTATTCCATCGTCTCGCCAAAATAATTGGCTGAGCCAATGACGGAATTTATGGCTGGGAGCACTTCAAATGACACATCCTGAAATCAAGTGGTTAACCACAATTGTGATTGCCGCAGCGCTCACGGCAACAGCACACGCAGCGCCCGATGTCCCCACGGGTATGACGCCCAGCCCCTTGTTTGGCGCGACGCCATTCTCGCAACCCATGCTCCGGTTTGAGGAATTTGGCCCCAAACCGGTGACATATACATCAGCGACCACTTGCCCCGGTTGCACGCTTTTGCCTGCCCC
>JANOFD010000802.1:0-14605 GCA_031413455.1 Rhodobiaceae bacterium | reverse complement strand
TCTTCACCTGATCGTGCACGGAGCCCGAAATCAAAATCCCGCCCGGCGTCGCGATGCCCTGCAGCCGCGCGGCGATGTTCACACCCTCGCCGAAGATGTCGTGATCGTCGATCATCACGTCGCCCAGATTGATGCCGATGCGAAAGTCCATCCGCTCGCGCTCAGGCACGGTATCGTTCTGCGCCTTCAGCTCGCGCTGGATCTCGACCGCGCATTGCACGGATTCGACCACGCTGCCGAAATCGGCCAGGACCGCATCGCCGGACCAACTGACGACGCGCCCACGATGGCGGGTGATGAAGGCTTCCATCAGTTCGCGGCAATGCTTCAGCCGCACGAGCGTGCCGTGCTCGTCGCTGCCCATCATTTTGCTATAGCCAACAACATCCGCGCAAAAGATCGTCGTCAACTTGCGTTTTACAGTGTGCGTCACAGGGAATCCAGGAAACGAAACCGGTAAAAATGGTTCGCTCTTATAGCCTCAACACCGCACACAATGCAGCAGGCAATTGACCTCAAAATGCCCAGTCCACGCCCAATGGCGGCGGATTCAAACCCGCCGCCTCCGGAATTTCACAACTTTGTCTTGACCGACAGCGCCCAAGTGCGCCCAAGCACGTCGTACACCTGCGGGTCGGTGTTGCCCTGCGAGAACAGGCCATTCAAGGTCTGTGGTGCATCATCATCCGCAACATTGGACACGGTGAGGGTAATGGCCAACCAGTCTACCGGAGCATAGCGGGCAGCCACATCGACGTAGCTTGCAGCCGGTGCATATGTGTGCCCAGACGCAGTGTCCCAACCGGTTTCAATCAACTCCGGAACGTAGGACCAGCGTGTGTAGAGAGTCCACTCATCTAAGAGGTACTGCACCGACAACACAGACTTCCAGTCAAAGATCGCGGTGCCAATCCCGGCGCTCGTTGTGCCGGCAAATTCGCCGCCGTTGATGGTGTAACTATCGATGATCGAGTACAATTCGTTCACTGTCAGTGCGCCGGCAAGGCCAATGTCGTCCAAGTCGAGACGGTAATCGACTTGAATGTCATAGCCTTCAGTTGCGAGCGAGCCTTGATTGCCCCGGCTTGTGTTCACAAAGTCGATCTGCCCTTCACTGTCGCGGAAAATTCGGTCGCACGATGTTGTGACGTCATTGACGTAACAATCATTGATAAAAAACTGTGCGCCGAAATCGGCAATGACATCGGTGATTTCGATTTCATACCGGTCAACCGAAGCGCGCAGGTTTCCGTACCCAAACCAATCGTTGCCGGTCTGCACAACGATACCCAGTGTTGTAGTCTCGGCAGTCTCCGGTGACAGGCTCGAATTGCCGAATGCAAAGGCTTCAACCTGGGCGTTGGTTTGCGTGAATCCAGGATAGTTAAGCGCGCCCACACCGCCGCCCACTGTGTTGCATTCGGTGATGCTCACGCCAGGCTCGTCTGGAATTCCATCCGCCGGCAGCACGTCTTTACATACATCGTCATAGGACGGGAAACCCTGATCGCCATTTTGAAAGGTTTCGAACACGCTCGGCACGCGGGTGGCTCTGTTATAGATGCCGCGGAATTTCAACCATTCGAATGGCGAGTACTCGCCGCCGTATTTATAGGTGTTGACTACGCCTGCAGTCGAATACTCCGAAATTCGATAGCCAGCTTCTGCGGCCAGATAGTAGATGTAAGGCTGGTCCTTGACCAAAGGAATGGAAGCTTCAGCGTAGGCTTCGTACACATCAATGGTGCCACGCTGGTCTTGCGTGGCATTGAAGCCGAAAATGTTTCCGGTCCGTTGTTCATTGTCGACTTCGAAGGCAGCCTCCGTCTCGCGGTACTCGGCGCCGACAACCAAGGCAATCGGACCGGCACCGAACACATCGGCAAGGTCGCCCGAAATAAAGGCTGAAGCGATAGTTTCTTCAACAGCGGTGCGGGACCAGGTATTCACTCTCAAAAAGTTCGCCATTTCCGGCGTCAGGTTTCCGGGGCCAAAAATGTCCAGCGTCACGCATCCGGGCAAGGCACTGAGTCCCAAAGGCACGTCAATATCATCTGCGGTGCCAAGCACCGTATCCGGACCAGGCGTGCGGGTCGTGCAACCGGCAAGGCCCTGGCTGAGCGCGGTCTTGTTGATGCTGTTGGCGGCGCGCGAGACAAAGTCGACATCCGCAAAAGATGCCGACACCTCGTAATTCCAGTTGGCGGCGAGGCTGCCCTCCAGACTGGTGAACAGGCTTAGCGAAGAATTCTCGTCGTCGGAAACACGAAGCCCGACTTGCGAGGAACGCCAGTTCATTAAAAAGTCGGCGAGGGAGTCTGGACGGCTTGCCAAAGCGGCACTTAAATCGGGCGCGACACCAGCTATGAAAGCCTGCATGGTGGGACCATACGTAATCGTCAAATTCGTTGCAGGCGTTGCAGCCAGCTGCACCGTGCTTCTGCTATCGGAATAGATTGCGCCGAAATTCAGTTTCAGGTCTTTTTCCAGATCGTAGTGGCCGAAAACCGAAACATTATAGCGCTCTGCCGGAATGACGATGTAGTTGTCGGGCGCATAGTTGTAGCGTGAAGAGCCGGCCGCGCGATCAGGCACGCCACAGGGTCCGCTCGCAAACTGCGGCGTCAAAAAGCCAGCGTCATTGAAAGAGAGGTTGCCGCCTGCATACGGTGTGCCAACGGTTCCTGTATCGCAATCGAAGTTTCCAATTGCAAATTGCGGGTTTGCATTGAGCACGACGGGGTCAAAAGGATTGCCAGCCGAGTCAAGCACCACCCCCCATGGCGGTGTTCCCGAACCACCAAGGCCCACATACGTGATGTTCCCTGACGCGGCCTCCGCCGCAGAATCGCAAACGATCCACTGTCCTGCCGCGGTGTAGCAATAGCCACCCGCAACGCGCGAGAACTCCTGCTCACTCTGCAACACGCCTTCGCGCGAGAAATACTCGCCGAACATGGTGATGTTTCCATTTCCGCCGGCAAAATTTCCGCCGATCAAGGCCTGAACATCCCGCTCCTCGCCGAACCCGTGTTCGGCCTGGCTGGCAGAGGCGGTAAATTCCATGCCCTCGTAGTTCTTCTTGAGAACGAAATTCACGACGCCCGACATGGCGTCCGATCCATACACGGCTGATGCGCCACCGGTCACGACTTCGACCCGGTCGATCAGACCGGCGGGAATAGTGTTGATGTCGGCCGTGCCCGTCGTGGAAGACGCAGGCAGGCGGTTGCCGTTGATCAGCACCAGCGTGCGATTGGGACCAAGTCCGCGCAAGTCGATTGTTGCAAAGGCCTCACCGCCCGCATTGTTCGACGTGTGCGTATTGCCGGGCACCAGTTGCGGCAGATCGTTTAACAGGCGCTCAACCGAATTTGTTTGTGTCAACTCAAACGTCTGCGAACTGAGTGTCGTCACCGGACTCGTTGTTGTATAGTCCCGCTTTCTCAAGCGCGAACCTGTCACCGTAACTTTTTCGACAGTGGGTTCTTCTGCTACCGGAGCAGCGTCTTGCGCAAACCCGGGTGAGATGCCCGCAACGGCAAAGGCCGCCCCTGCTAACAATCTGCTGCGAAAACTGCGGCACAAAATGTGGTTTTGCACGAAACATGTCCCTCTAAAAGGCAGCGGCCAAGCGGTGCGGTCAGAAGGTCGAGCAAACGCAACGAACGAAATTCCTGACCGCTAACGGCAAGGATTCGTTCAATATGGTGAACAAATCGTTTATAGGAATTCCAGCTGGCGGCGAGGTCAGAGGGCCCGGGAGCTTCGTCCAAACACAGCGCCGGCCACTGGATGCCGCGCCGCGATGCGCTCGATCAAAGCCACGCCTTTGCTGATCTCTTCGCTGTTCCGTGCGCGCGATTCAGCCAGCTTTTGCGCCCGCACCAATGGCGAGTAGTCCTGCTGCGGTGCCTTGGAATAACGCGTGAGGGCATGACTACCTTCGAGTAGAGCGAGAGTCTGGTCGTCGTGTGGCAGGTCAAAGTGTCGTAACACCTGGCGCAACACCTCTCGCATATTCTCCAGCAGCTGATCAAAGTCGACCACGATCACGCGTTCCGGCGCCGCCGCCAACGCCAAATGCTGGCCCCAACTTTCCACCAGCCAGCCAATCGCCGCGAGCTGTCCGGGCGACATCAAATAAAGCGGCTTTTGCAAATTGACGCCGAGGAATCGCAAGCGCCGGATGCGCTCTTGAGCGTGTCCTCTCAGATCGCCCAGAGTCCCCGGATTAGCCAGTAGCGCCGCTATATAGGTCTCAATTCCGACATTCAGGCACAGTGCCCGAGATTGCGCGGATTTCTGCAGGATCGCCGGCGCCAAACGGCCGACGCTACTGGTGGCCTTGACGATAACCGTGTTGGTACCTGCGAATCCGCGTGACCACAATCGCAAAGAGACATCAAGAATTTTGTCCAGGGCCTGGGGACTCAAAAAAGACTCCGGGCTTTCCACTACGTCATGTGCATCGGCAATTTGGCGCAGCACAAACGGCTCGCGCAGCGGGAATACGCCGTCTATGGCGTCCAACAGGCGGCTCACCAGCGTTGAACCGACATGGCCAGTGTGAAAAATAAAGTGCACCGGATGCCTCGGTTCAAGCTGTTCGGTCTGGTCGACCAATGTCTTCAACCCTACCCATTGCCGGGGCATGGCGTCAGAAAGCATCCTGTCATCCAGAAAACTCGCGGCACGATACTCATCCTCGCGCACCCCAACGAGCAGGGCGGTGCTGCGCACCAGATCGAGCTTTTGCACAAAAACATCTGGGGTAGTTGTCAGGCGTGACAACAAATCTTGGGCAGGTTCACGCTGTTTCGCTGCTCGGATCATGCTATTCAGCCAACAATTGTTTGACCCGGCGTATCGGATCAATGCACGAATCGCAACTTTTTATTGCAGGCCTCTGTTCAAGGCGTATGCTAGCAACATAACAGCTGCAGCACAGGAGGGTTTCCATGCGATCTTTCATTATTCTCGCTGGCATTCTAACGGCGGGCGCCACGTTGGCCTTGAGCACAACAAATCCCATCGCAGAGGCATCGGCACAAACCTGCCTGAGAGTGCGCGATCTGGGAAATCTGACGCCGATCGACGACAAAACGCTGAAGGCGACATCGCGCGGGCAGGGCAATTTCATCGTCAAGCTGCGCCACGCCTGCCGGGATTTTCGCCAAATCGGAAACTATTACACCCTGCGCGTCCTCAGTAACCAGGAATGCTTTGATGGCGATGATGTCCTGAACTTCCGCTATGGCGGCTCCTGCTTCGTCGAAAGCGTAACGCCGACACCGAAGTAAAGTCCCCCATCGTTTGCAGCGCCTTGCGGCGCGCAGCCACTTGCCCCCGCAAGCGGGGGAAGACAGGAAATGTGGTGTCTGCCCCCGCTTGCGGGGGAAGTCCCTGCGCCCACCGAAGCCACTTGGCGAAGGCGGGCTGCAGGGGATGGGGGCCCTTACTTCCTGTTCACATCCATCCAGCGCGTGCGATTGACACCGCGCGGATTATTCACCCAGTCCACAACGTGCGGTTTTACCAGCGGCCTGACATACTGGAAGCAACTGGGTGCTACGGCCACGTCATAGAGCAAATGCCCTGTTGCCTGGCCTAGGTGCTTGCCGCGGATCACCGCGTCTTTTTCGTTCTCGGCCTGCGCCATCAGTTTGTCGAACGCCGGACTTTTGTATCCCGGATAATTCAGGCCAACATTCGAGCTCTGGAATAAAAACAGCACGCTCTGCGCGTCATTGTAATCGAAAATCCACCCAGCCTCAGCAATCTGGAAATTGCCCGTCTTCAACAGATCATAGTGAATGGCGAAATCCTTCGCCTGCAATTCGACTTGGACGCCCACCATCTTCCACATCGCCTGCAGTGCAATCGCATAGCGGCGTGTGTCCGGCCGGTTGAGGAAATTGTAAGTCACCTTGAGCGGATTGCCCGGACCATAGCCGGCGGCCGCCAGCAATTGCTTGGCCTCGGCTCGGCGCTGCTCCATCGTTTTTCCAAACCATGGAACCTTTGCGCCGTGATCGACATTCGCGGTACCCGGAGGAATGACCGAGTTCGCTTCCGCGCCATAAGCGCCAAAATAAACATCGCGCTGTACTGTAATGCGGTCGATGGCTTCACCAAGCGCCACCCGCACACGCCGGTCAGCCAGCGGGCCGCTACGCATATTGAACACGGTGTACTGCACCCGCAGCCCCGGAAACTTGCGCGCCTCCTTGGGCATGTTGGCAAGCAGCCATTTGTTTTCGGTCAGCGGCCAGCGATCAACGGTGTCGAGTTCGCCCGCACGATAGCGCTTCAACGCTGCCGCTTCGTCGGTGGTAGGGTAGAACGTGACCTCGTCGATTTTCACCTTCGCGGCATCGAAGAAGAACGGATTCTTGACCAGCTTGATGTGATCGTAAGGCCGCCGCGACACCAGCTTGTAGGGTCCGTTGGACACCATCACGCCAGGCTTCGTCCAGTCCTTGCCGGCCTTCTCAACCACGTGCTTCGGGATCGGAAAGGTCGTGTAATGCGTCATCATTTCCGGCAGGTAAGGTGCAGGGTGTTCAAGGGTGATCACGAATGTTTTCGCATCCGGAGCGCTGACACCAAGTTTATCCGGCGTCAGCACGCCCTTGCTCACTTTCTCTGCGTTCTTGATCGGAAACAGAATATTCGCGTACTCCGACGCGATGATCGGGTCCAGAATGCGTCGATAGGCAAACACAAAATCCGCCGAAGTCACAGGCTTGCCGTCCGACCATTTGTGATCGCGCAGTGTGAAGGTCCACGTCAGGCCATCCGCCGACGTCGTCACCTTTTCGGCAGCGCCCAAAATGGGGTCGCCCTTCCCATCTTCGGTATAGAGACCCACATACATATCGCCCAGGATCTGGTTTTCCGGGTCCCCCGACGCCTGATGCGGATCAAGCCCCTTGGGCTCCGCGCCATTGCCGCGATTGAGATACTTCGCCGCCGACACAGGGCCAGCCAACATGGCACACGCCAGCACTGCAGCCATCAAACCCATTCCGAATTTCTTCATCGTCTTTCTCCTACGAATTCCACCACTTCGACCAAGCCTCTGCACTGAACCACGAGCCAATCCAAGACCAAAATCCACCATTGTCGTCCGGCGCCGCCTCAGAAGACGTGGTCACGGGCTTCTCGTCCAAATCCAACCAGCGCGTTCGGTTCACATCGCGTGCATTCTCAGACCAGTTGAGAACATGATTTTTCACCAGATGCCGTTGATAGGGAAACATCAGCGGCACCGACGGCAAATCCGCAAGCAACACGGCATTGGCTTGACCCAACAATTTCGCCCGCGCCTGAACGTCGGGCTCGGAGTCGGACTGTTGGAGCAAACTCTCGAACTTGGCACTTTCATAGGCCGAATTGTTCAATTGCGCCGCCGCAACCTGGAACATCAAAAACAGATTCTTGGCGTCGTTATAGTCGAACAGCCAGGCATTGTAGGCGACTTCGAAATCGCGAACCTCCAGCAAATTCCAGTGGACTTTTTCCTCGCTCGCCTGAACCTCGACGTCGATGCCCACCTTGCGCCACATTGCTTGCAGGGCCACGGCCCCTCGCTTGATGTCGGCGTTGCCGATAAAGCGGTAGGTGAATTTCAACCTCTTGCCCGCACCGTACCCCGCTTCCGCCAACAGGCGCCTGGATTCCGCCAGACGCTTTTCCATCGGCCAGTCTGCCCACTCCACCTGCGGGCTGTGGTCGATGTTGGCGGTCCCCGCCGGGACGAAACTATTCGCCGCTTCGCCGTACACGCCCTGATAAACGTCGCGAGCTAAGGTTTTGCCGTCGATCGCCAGCGATATCGCCTTGCGCACCCGCAGATCGTTGAAGGGCTTTTTCAGCAGATTGAAAGAAACAAATGTCAGCCGCAGCGCTGTCGTGCGCCGCGCTTCGCCCGGCGCATTTGCCGAAAGCCACTTGAACTCGGAAATAGGCCAGCGGGCCTGAGTGTCGAGTTCACCGGCCCGAAACCGCTTCAGCGCCGCGCTGTCGTCGTCGATCGGGTAGAAAATCACCCGGTCGATCTTCACGTTCGTGGCATCGTAAAACAACGGATTTTTGACCAGCTCTATGTGATCATGCGGACGCCAGCCCTTCAATTTATAGGCGCCGTTGACAACGATATTGGCTGGGCGTGTCCACGCGTTGCCGAGTTTCTCAACGACCGCTTTCGGCACCGGAAACGCCGTGTAGTGGGTCAGCAATTGCGGCAGATAAGGCGCCGGATGTTCAAGCTGAATCACAAACGTCGCGGGGTCGGGCGCACTTACACCCAGTTTGCTGGTCGCGAGTTTACCCTTATTGACCTGCAGTGCATTTTTCACCGGATAGAGAATGGACGCATACTCGGCCGCCGTTTCCTGTGCCAGCAGACGCCGGAAGGCAAAGACGAAATCGTCCGCAGTGACCGCCGATCCATCCGACCACGTGTGCGGCCTGATCTTGAACGTCCAGGTCAATCCATCCTTCGACGTTTCGATCGCGTCCGCCGCACCCAGCACAGGTGTGCCCGCTGCGTCGTCGGTGTAGAGCCCCATGAACATATCGCCGATGACGCTATTTTCAGAGGTCGTCAGCGCCCGATGCGGATCGATGCTGTGCGGCTCGGCGCCATTGCCGCGCCTGAGCAGCTTTTCGGCATAGGCACTGTGTGCCGAAGCGAGCAGCGCCAAAACCAGCGCCGCCCTGAACCATGTGACGGCCATCGGCTATGAATTCCACCACTTCGACCAGGCGTCGCTGCTGAACCATGACTCCAGCCACGACCAGAATCCGCCTTCGCTGGTTTGCGCGCCGCTGTCAGGTCCCGTGACTTCACCACCGCCGCTGGACTTGTTGCCAAGATCCAGCCAGCGCGTTCGGTATATGGCGCTGGGGTTCTCGACAAAGTTCAAGACGTAAGGCTTCACCAGATTGCGTTCATAGAGATAAAACGTCGGCGTGATAGCGATGTCGTTCAGCAACAAGCCATGCGCATCACCCAACATCTTGCCGCGCACCTCGGCGTTGGGTTCCTTGTCGGCACGCCGCATCAGATCGTCATAGGCGGGGTTTTTGTACCCCGGATAGTTCTGTTGATCCGTGGTGCTTTCGAACAGATACAGAATATTTTTGGCGTCCGAATAGTCGAACACCCATGCAGCATTGCCGGCTTGAAAGTTTTTCGTTTTAAGATTGTCGTAGTGCACTTTCGGTTCGCCCGGCACCAGCTCCATCTGTACCCCAATCATTTTCATCATCGCCTGAACGGCGATCGCCGAGCGTTTCGCGTCGGGCGTGTTGATGAAATTAAAGGTGAACTTCAGCGGCTTGCCCGGGCCGTATCCCGCCGCCGTCAGCAAGGCTTTGGCCTCCGCCCGGCGCTCAACCATGGACAGTTTCGCGAAGGGCATTTCCGCCGAATGATCGACGCCTGCCAAGCCCGGCGGCAGAATCGACCTTGCCATCACGCCATACACGCTGAAAAATATATCGCGCTCGATCACCTTGAAGTCGATGGCTTCGGCAATGGCCCTGCGCACCCGGATGTCGTTGAACGGCTTCTTGGTCATATTGAAGGCCCAATAACCGACGGCCAGATACGTATACTTGCGCGCCTCATTGGGAATATTCTGGCTCAGCCACTTATGTTCCGTCAGCGGCCAGCGCTCGTTGAAGTCGATTTCGCCGGCGCGATAGCGCTTCAGCGCCGCCAGATCATCCTCGATGGGATAAAACGTCACCTTGTCGATTTTCACATTCGCCGCATCATAGAATTTTGGATTCTTCACCAGCGTGATGTGATCGTGCGGACGCCACTCTTTCAGCATATACGGACCGTTCGAAACCATGTTGCCGGGCTTCACCCATTGGCTGCCGAGCTTTTCGATCACGTGCTGCGGCAACGCGAAAGTCGTGTAATGCGTCAGCAATTGCGGTAAATACGGCGCCGGATTTTCCAAATCGATAATCAATGTCTGCGGGTCGGGTGCGCTCACCCCCACTTTGTCGACCGTAAATCCAGGCGCCCCCGCACTCACCTTTTGCGCATTTTTGATCGGATAAAGAACTTCGCGATATTCGGCCGCTGTTGCCGGATCCAAAATGCGGCGGATCGCAAACACGAAATCGTTGGACGTCACCGGCTTGCCGTCGGACCATGTGTGAGGCCGGATATGAAACGTCCAGCGCAAGCCATCGGGCGACGTCTTCACATCGTCGGCGGCCCCCAATATCGGCGATGCCGCGGCGTCGTCGGTATAAAGACCCATGAACATGTCACCGATAATGGCGTTCTCCCACGTTCCCGTCGCACGGTGCGCGTCAAGGCTCTTGGGCTCTCCCGCATTGCCGCGGCGAAGGTGTTTCTCGGCCAAAGCCGGCCCTGTCATCGCAACTGCGGCCACGCCTATCGCGCACGCCATAACCAGCCAGCTTCTGGTGGTTGAATTGATCATGTTCTTGCTGTCTCCCTGACGGCCGCCAAGTCCGAAGTCAGCCTGGCTGGTCCTGAATGAATACGTGCTGAATAACCTAAACCCGGCATTTCCGGGGATTTCGTTGAAGTCCAAAATTCCCCTTG
This sequence comes from Rhodobiaceae bacterium, assembly GCA_031413455.1. GTDB lineage: Bacteria > Pseudomonadota > Alphaproteobacteria > Micropepsales > Micropepsaceae > SZUA-430. The sequence goes on along the minus strand of JANOFD010000802.1, from coordinate 4,005 downwards.
GGGCGTGTCAGTGAACTCATGTAGCCTATTATAGCCTTCTTGGGTGGGGCGGGGAGCGGGGGAATCATCCTCCCGCAGGCCTTTGGGTCACGATATTGCGAGTATCACATGAGAATCTTTTGGCTTATTGCTGTATCTGCACTCGTCGTCTTTCCGGCGCAGGCTGGTCCCGCCGGTGACGCCTTGGTGAGCGTAGCAAAATGCACCGAGATTTCCGATGCGGCAGCGCGGCTCCAGTGCTTTGACTTGGCGGCTGTCTCTGCGAAAACCGTTCTCGCCGCCGCCCAAAAGCCTGCCGACCAGGAATCCGAAGGCGGACTGCTGTCGTGGTTTGGCTTCTCGCCTGAAGCAAAGCCGGTCACCAAGCCCGAGGAATTCGGAAGCAATGCCGCCATCGCGGTCAAGGAAGACGGCCCACCAGAGATCACTGAAATCGCGGCGACCGTGATCGAGTACGCCAAGAACGCCCACGGCAAGTCGCTGTTCATTCTCGACAACGGCCAAGTCTGGAAGCAAGTCGATGGCGACTCATCGGAACTGTTCCGCCGCTCGTCAGACCCGGAAATGAAAGTTACGATCGAGAAAGCCATCATGGGCAGCTTCTCGCTGCGCGTCGAAGGCCGCACCGGAATCATCAAAGTGCGCCGGGTGAAGTAAAGCTAGTTACGACGGAAAGTGGCAGGCCACGACGTGGCTGGCATCGCCGCCGCGCGACTCGAGTGCCGGAATTTCCTTTGCGCATTTTGGCTTGGCAATCGGACAGCGCGTGCGAAACACACAACCGGAAGGCGGGTTGAGTGGTGATGGCAAGTCGCCTTGCAGCACGATCCGCTTTTTCCCCGCTTCGATCGACGGATCTGGAACCGGCGCTGCCGACACCAGCGCTTGCGTATAAGGATGGCGCGAGCGCGACAGCAACGCCTGCGCCTCGGCAAGCTCCATGATCTTGCCTAGATAAAGTACCAGCACGCGATGACTGACGTGCCGCACGATCGCCAGATCATGGCTGATGAACATCAAAGCGACGCCGGAATCTTTCTGCAAATCCGCCAGCAAATTAATGATCTGCGCCCTGATCGAAACATCCAGCGATGACACGGGTTCGTCGGCGACAATCAGTTTCGGCTTTAGGATCATCGCCCGCGCAATCCCGATGCGCTGGTTCTGCCCGCCCGAAAACTCATGCGGATAGCGATTGATCATTTGCGGCAGCAGACCGACTTTCTCCATGATCTCCTGAACCTGGCGTTTGCGGGCATCCGCCGATAGGCCGGGCTCGAACGTATCCAAAGGCTCGGCAATGATATCGCCAGCCGTCATGCGCGGGTTGAGGCTGGCCAACGGATCTTGAAATACAATCTGCATTTGCCGCCGGTACGGTTTCATCTGCGTCCGCGTCTTGCCGGCAAGGTCTGTCCCTAACCAAACCACCCGGCCCGACGTCGACTTGATCAGCTGCAGAACCGCGCGCCCGATCGTAGACTTGCCCGACCCCGACTCGCCCACGATGCCCAGCGTCTCGCCCGCGAACAAGACGAACGAAACACCGTCGACCGCTTTCAACGGCCTGGTCGCGCCGAACAACCCGCCGCGCGTGACTGGAAAATGAACCCGAAGGTTCTTGACCGACAAAATTGGCTCGCCACCGCTCATCTGATGACGGCTCCCGCCTTGTCAAAGCCTTTAAGGTGGCACGATTTCGCGCGCGCAGGCGCAAACCCGATCAGCTTGGGCCGTTCCGCGATGCATCGGTCAAACACGAATTCGCAGCGCTCCTGAAACGTGCAGCCCTTCGGCAGGCGCTGTAGATTTGGCGGTTGTCCCGGAATAGCCTGCAGCCGCACTTCATCCACACGATCGAGGCGCGGAATGGAACTCACCAGCCCGCGCGCGTAAGGATGCTGGGGATCGTGGAATATGTCGCCAACCGGCCCGGTCTCGCAGAACTCGCCCGCGTACATCACCATCACGCGATTGCAAAGCCCCGCGACAACGCCCAAGTCATGCGTAATCATCACGATCGACATATTCCCCTGCGCACTCAACTCCTGCATCAGCTCCAGAATTTGCGCCTGTACGGTTACATCAAGCGCTGTCGATGGTTCATCAGCGATCAGCAGTTCGGGCTCACAAATCAGCGCCATCGCAATCATGACGCGTTGACGCATACCGCCGGAAAATTCATGCGGATATTGATCAATCCTTTGCTTCGCGTCCGGAATTTTCACCCGGTCCAAAATCTCCAGAGCTTTCACACGCGCATCGCGTTCGCTCATGCCTTTGTGCAACACCAGCACTTCGGTGAGCTGGCGGCTGATCTTCAGATGAGGCGTCAGCGACGTCATCGGGTCCTGGAAGATCATCGTCATCTTCGAGCCGCGAATCTTGTTGAGCCTGTCGATCTTCATGCCGACAAGTTCTTCCCCGCGAAACTTGGCGCTGCCCGTAGCGCGCCCATTCGATGCCAGCAGTCCCATGACGGCCATGAAGGTCTGGCTTTTGCCCGAGCCGGATTCGCCAACAATGCCGACGCACTCACCCTGTTCGACATCAAAGCTGACACCACTGACGGCCGACACCGCCCCTTCCGGTGTTGAAAACCGGACCGATAAGTCCTTGACGCTAAGTACGGCGGCCATCGTCTGCGTTTCCCTCAGCGGTCTTTCGGATCGAGTGCATCGCGCAGCCCGTCACCGATGAAGTTGAAACAGAACAGCGTAATCGCCATGAAGACCGCTGGAAAAATCAGCATCCACGGATAAGACTCCATTTGGTCCTTGCCGTCGGCGATCAGCACGCCCCATGAGGTGAAGGGTTCCTGCACGCCCAATCCCAAAAAGCTCAAAAAGCTTTCAACCAAAATTACCGCGGGCACGGTCAGTGTTACATAGACGATCACCGGACCAATGACGTTTGGCAAAATGTGGCGCCGGATGATGTCGCGTGTGGAAACACCGGCCGCTTCCGCCGCCTCAATGAATTCCTTGCCCTTGAGCGACAACGTTTGCCCGCGCACGATCCGCGCCATCGTCAGCCATTCGACCGCACCGATCGCCACAAACATCAGCAGGAAATTATTGCCGAACACCACCACCAGAATAATGACGAAGAATATGAAGGGCAGGGCATAGAGAATATCGACGAACCGCATCATCAGATTGTCGACCCGCCCGCCGATAAAGCCGGCCGTCGCGCCATACAGCACACCGATCACCAAAGCGACAAACGTCGCCACAAACCCGATCGCCAGCGACACCCGCCCACCCATCATCACCCGAATGAACAGGTCGCGTCCGTTGGCATCCGTTCCAAACAAGTGGCCTTGCCCAATGGCCGCTTGGCAAACCTCGGTGTTCTGGCTGCCAAACAGCCACACCAGCCCTAGATAATCCGGAGGAGGGCACGAAATACGATCAAAATAGGCCTCGTCAAATGGATGCGGCCAGAAATTCGGCATCACCACTGACACGAACGCAACGCCAGCCAGCACAATCATTGACGCCACGGCAGCTTTGTTGGCAAACAGGCGCCGGCGCGCATCCTGCCACAAACTTCGTCCCTGAATTTCCGCTTGCATGGACGTCGCAACCATCACTCGTACCTCACTTTGGGATCGAGCAATCCGTACAGCACGTCGGCGACCAGGTTGAGTGCAATCACCAGCGACGCATAAAGTATGACCACGCCCATCACGAGCGTGTAATCGCGCTGCAGCGCCCCGTTGATAAAGTATTTGCCGATCCCCGGCAGATTGAAAATCTGTTCAATGACCAACGACCCGGTGACAATCCCGGCCGTTGCCGGCCCCAGATAACTCACCAGCGGCAGCATCGCCGCGCGAAAGGCGTGGCGCGTAATAACCAAGTGCTCCGGCAGCCCTTTCGCCCGGGCAGTGCGCACATAGTTGGACCGCAAAACTTCAATCATGCTGCCGCGTGTTAGCCGCGAAATGACGGCAATTTGCGTCAGCGACAGGCCGATAACCGGCAGGATCATGTTTTGGAT
>JANOFD010000801.1:0-4036 GCA_031413455.1 Rhodobiaceae bacterium | reverse complement strand
CGCAGCCACTTCCCCCGCAAGGGGGGGCAGACACCTGTTTTTCTTTCTGCCCCCGCTTGCGGGGGAAGTGGCTGCGCATTGCGAACGCAATGCTGCAGGCGATGGGGACTTCGACACCGCGTCAACTTTCCTCCATAACTGTCGCACTTTGCACACGCCAAAGTGCTTGCTTTGCGGTGCACAATCTTTAGTTTCCGGCCGGAAATAGAATGATTTGTGCGACTCTCCGGCGGGAACGGCACACCTCGCAAGCTACCACTCGAAGGGGGCTGAACCTTGATGCGCAGCTGACTGGCGCGGATTGGTCTGAGCTTGAACCAGATGACCGATATTCTTTCTGACTATCTGCCGATTATCCTGTTTCTTGGGCTGTCTGGCGTGCTGGCGTTGGTACTGATGGTGCTGCCGCTGCTGATCGCACCTTCCATGCCTGATCCGGAAAAATTGTCAGCCTATGAATGCGGGTTCAACGCCTTCGACGATGCGCGCATGAAGTTCGACGTACGATTTTATCTTGTAGCGATCCTGTTCATTATTTTCGACCTGGAAGTGACGTTTCTGTTCCCGTGGGCGATCACGTTGGGCGACATCGGGGTCTTTGGCTTTTGGTCGATGACGTCGTTTCTGGGAATTCTGACGGTCGGTTTCATATACGAATGGAAGAAGGGGGCGCTTGAATGGGAGTGACCCAACCACCGGCTTACGGGGCTGCCCGCGCAAGTGTTGAAGGTGCGGCGCCGGTTGATCCCAATGATCCGTTCTTTTTGAATGCGCGTGAAGCGCTGGACGAAAAGGGATTTCTGGTGGCGCGTGCCGACGACCTGATTACCTGGGCGCGCACGGGTTCCTTGATGTGGATGACATTCGGCCTGGCGTGTTGCGCTGTCGAAATGATGCAAGCCAATATGCCGCGCTACGATCTAGAGCGCTTTGGTTTTGCGCCGCGCGCGTCGCCACGGCAGTCCGATGTGATGATCGTTGCGGGCACGCTGACCAACAAAATGGCGCCTGCGTTGCGCAAAGTATATGACCAAATGCCAGAGCCGCGCTATGTGATCTCGATGGGATCGTGCGCGAATGGCGGCGGGTATTATCACTATTCGTATGCCGTCGTGCGCGGTTGCGACCGGATCGTGCCGGTCGATATTTATGTCCCCGGTTGTCCGCCGACCGCTGAAGCGCTGGTGTATGGCGTCATGTTGTTGCAGAAAAAAATCCGCCGCACCGGCAACATCATTCGCTGAGGACCCGTATGAAACACGACCTCAAAGCGCTTAGCGAACACATCCTCGACAAACGCAGTGGGTTTGGGCTCACAGCCAATATGGCTTTTGGTGATCTGACGATCACCGCTGTGCCTGATACGCTGATCGGATTGCTGCTATTTCTGAGGGATGACCCGGCCTGCAAGTTCTCGACACTCATAGACATTTGCGGGGTTGATTTTCCCGAGCGAGCGAAACGTTTCGATGTCGTCTATCACTTGCTCAGCATGCACCGCAATCAGCGCATCCGCATCAAAGTCGAGACCGATGAACAGGTCGCGGTGCCTTCCACGATTGGCGTATGGCCAGCGGCCAATTGGTTTGAGCGTGAAGCTTTTGATATGTATGGCATTCAGTTTTCTGCGCACCCCGACCTCAGGCGCATTCTAACGGATTATGGATTTTCCGGCTATCCTTTGCGCAAGGACTTTCCGCTCACTGGCTTCGTCGAAGTCAGATACGACGACGCCCAAAAGCGCGTGGTGTATGAGCCTGTGAAACTGATTCAGGACTTTCGCCAGTTTGATTTCATGTCGCCGTGGGAAGGGGCCAAATATATTCTTCCTGGCGATGAAAAGGGGCCCAAGCCATGACCGCCGCCCCCGAACCCAAGACCCGGAATATGACGCTGAATTTCGGGCCGCAGCATCCGGCTGCGCATGGCGTTTTGCGCTTGGTGCTTGAGCTTGACGGAGAAGTGGTTGAGCGCGTTGATCCGCATATCGGCTTGTTGCATCGTGGCACCGAAAAGCTGATCGAGCATAAGACGTATCTGCAGGCGTTGCCGTATTTCGACCGTCTTGATTACGTCGCGCCAATGAATCAAGAGCACGCGTTTGCGCTCGCGGTCGAAAAGCTTTGCGGCATTACGATTCCGCCGCGCGCGTCGTATATCCGCGTGCTGTACAGCGAGATCGGCCGCATTCTCAATCATATCATGAATACCACGATGCAGGCGTTGGACGTGGGTGCGTTGACGCCACCTTTGTGGGGGTTCGAAGAGCGCGAGAAACTGATGGTGTTCTATGAGCGCGCCAGCGGTTCGCGTATGCATGCCGCCTATGTCAGGCCTGGTGGCGTGCACCAGGATCTGCCGCAGGAGCTGCTTGACGACATTTTCAAATGGTGCGAGCAGTTCCCGCGCGTCATCGACGACATCGAAACCTTGCTCACAGAAAACCGTATCTTCAAGCAACGCAATGTCGATATCGGAGTCGTCAAAGCGCAGGAGGCGATTGACTGGGGTTTTTCCGGAGTCATGGTGCGCGGCTCAGGCATGGCGTGGGACCTTCGCCGCTCGCAACCCTACGAGTGTTACTCCGATCTTTCGTTTGACATTCCTGTTGGGAAAAACGGGGACTGTTATGACCGCTACCTCTGCCGCATCGAAGAGATGCGCGAGTCTGTGAAGATTATGAAGCAGTGCCTCGAGCGGATGCCGAAGGGCGCCGTGCACGAAGGTTCAGGCAAGGTGGTTCCGCCCAAGCGCGCCGACATGAAGCAATCCATGGAAGCGCTCATCCATCATTTCAAGCTCTATACCGAGGGATACCACGTGCCGGCGGGTGAAGTGTATGCGGCCGTTGAAGCCCCGAAGGGTGAGTTTGGCGTCTATCTGATTAGCGACGGTTCAAACAAGCCCTATCGTTGCAAGATCCGGGCGCCGGGGTTTGCCCATCTGCAAGCGATGGATTTTCTTTGCAAGGGACACATGATTGCGGACGTTTCGGCGATCCTGGGCTCGTTGGATATCGTATTTGGGGAGGTCGACCGTTGAGCCTGCGCCGCCTTGCGCCCGATCAGCCTGCCAGCTTTGAGTTTACGCCCGAAAATCAAGCGTGGGCACACAAGCAGATGAAAAAATATCCTGAGGGCAAGCAGGCCTCAGCCGTGGTGCCGCTGTTGTGGCGCGCACAAGAACAGAATGGCGGACATGTCACAGAACCGATGATGCGCGTGATCGGCGGGATGTTGGGCTTGTCGCCTATCCGTGTGCTGGAGATCGCGACGTTCTATACGATGTTCAACCTCAAGCCGGTTGGCAAACATTTGATCCAGGTGTGTACGACCACGCCGTGTTGGTTGCGCGGGTCGGACGCGGTTGTGGCGGCGTGCAAGAAGCACATTCATGCGCACGCTGAAACCGTTTCGGATGATGGAAAGCTGTCTTGGATGGAAGTTGAGTGCCTGGGCGCTTGCGTGAATGCACCGGTGGTTCAGATCGGCGATGATTTTTACGAGGATCTGGATGGCGGTCGCATGGAAGGGATGATCAACGATCTGCGTGCGGGACGCGCCGTCAAGCCTGGTTCGCAGATTGGACGGCAGAATTCGGCACCCGAGGGTGGGCCGATGACGTTATTGGATGTGAAGTCATGAGTGGTGTTTCATATGCTCGCCGATAAGGATCGCATCTTTACAAACTTGTACGGTGCGCATGACTGGCGGCTGGCTGGTGCGCGCAAGCGTGGCAATTGGGATGGGACCAAGGCGCTGATCGAGAAGGGTCGCGACTGGATCATCAGTGAGATGAAGAACTCCGGCCTGCGCGGGCGTGGCGGTGCGGGCTTTCCGACGGGACTGAAGTGGTCGTTCATGCCGACGGTTTCAGATGGACGCCCGTCCTATCTTGTGGTCAATGCGGACGAGTCGGAACCGGGCACCTGTAAAGACCGGGACATTATGCGGCACGATCCGCATACGTTGCTGGAGGGCTGTCTGCTTGCATCGTTCGCGATGGGTGCGCATGCTTGCTACATCTATGTGCGCGG
>JANOFD010000800.1:0-1412 GCA_031413455.1 Rhodobiaceae bacterium | reverse complement strand
GCCGTCTCCACCGAGGCTGTGGAAATGGTTCTCGGCGCGCTGGCTCGGGAGTGGTCGGCCACTAGCCTAACGCTCGCAAACCGTCGACCACCTTGCTGCCGCCGCTGGGGTTGGACGTATCAAAAGCCACCAGCCCGTCATCGGTCTCGAACAACACGCAATGCGAGAAGGCCTCGACCATCGCAACGCCGGTCGCGATCTCGGAAAGCGTGTGATTGATCCGGTTAATCGGTCCAACCGCATCCGCGCCCTTACCCTCATCAATCACCGCCCTCGAGAGCGCCAGCAGGTCAGCCATGGTTGGGTTCCTCTTTCCAATCAACTCCAGACGCCAAATTTGCCCCCACAATGCGCGCGTTGCAAGCGCTCAACTCCAGTATCAGGTCACCAGGCTAAAACCTGCCACAGCAAAGTGGTGATCGAATGTGAACGCAAGCCTTATGCGGGCGCGCTTCATGATGGTGAAACTCGTAGCATCGACAGCTGAAAGCTTGTGCAGGATAGGGCGGCGGAAATAGTCCCAGGACTGCTCCAGATCGCGTAACTCACAGGCCAGTATCTTGACGACACCCGGTTCGTGGATTGAATCCCGCCAAGCCAGTGCGACGTCGCGATTGGCATTGCGCTGCAGGAACGTAAAGGTCTCTATCACGACAGGGACGGACGTGTGAAGTTTGGCCCCGGCGCCCCGGACGGTCTCCCAAATTTCGCGTGCTTGTCCGTGCAGCGGATCACGTGTAAGGGCCAAGGCGATCCACGCCCCGCTATCAACGAAAACGAGCTCGCGCTGGCGCACTAAACTTCGTCGTGAACACTGTCGTGTTCAAGCGAGGTGCGCAAAGGTTCGCCATCCCAAAGCCCAACCGGTCCGCCCTTCTGCGGCTTAAGAATGACTTTGCGCACGGCCTCACGGACAAGCTCCGCGACACTGCAGCCCGACCGGGCAGCGGCCAGGCGCAGCGCATCGAGCTCTTCCTTACGCAGATAAACCTGAGTCTTTTCCATGTACGTCAGAATGACACAATAACTGACACATGTCAAATCAGGCGTCACAGCTCCAGCACCATCCGCCCCCCGATGGGCACAGCAACCCAGCGCTCCGATAACTCATCAATGGCTTCACGGATCGCCTGAATATCCTCGCTCGTCAACGGAAAAGGCTTTTCACCCCGTGCCTCACACGTCGTGTGGAACAGGCCTATGACTTCACTTGCGTCTGGCCGCCCGCTCCAGCTGTCGGCTTGCATGGTCTCAACCAGGCGCTCAACGCCCTCGCTTTCTGTGTTGGTCTCCATCCGAAACCCCGCACCTTCACCCGAAGCCCGTCGGTGAATAAAACCCCGCCGCGCCAAAACCGTTTCAACTGCATAGTGAAACATGTCATGCGGGATCGGCGCCTGCTTCGGGCAGTC
>JANOFD010000799.1:0-2780 GCA_031413455.1 Rhodobiaceae bacterium | reverse complement strand
CCGCCCAAATCTTCGACAAGGGCCGCAGCGTCGGCGGCCGGGTCGCCACCAAGCGGCTGGAGGCGGGCGGCGAGACGGTGCGGTTGGACCACGGCGCGCAATACCTGACGGCGCGCGACCCCGAATTCGCCGATCAGCCTTGGATCGAACTCTTGCATGACACCGTTAAGCATGGCGACGGCTTGATCGTGCCGGTCTACCACAACCACGAAGTGCTGGCCTTTTTCAATTTTGCCGGCCCAAGCCCTAATTTGTCGGCCATCGCCCGCTCAACACTTCAAGTCCTCGCACATGCAGCATTCGACCGCTATGTAGAATTGCGCGATGGGACAACACCACAAATCTCTCCTGCGCTGTCAGTCCGCGAAACCCAATGCCTGCGTTATATCGCGACCGGTCACGAAGACGCCCAGATCAGTCAAATACTGGGCATCAGTCCGCGCACGGTTCGCTTTCATGTTGATAGCGCCAAAGCCAAACTCGGCGCCGGTTCCCGGGTTCAGGCCATCGCCAAAGCACTCCGTGATCACATTATTGCGGTCTAACGTCCCTGTTGACCAATCCGGCATCAAGCCGTTGCTCCATCGTTGCGTCCATTGTATTCAAAACCCGGAACCGGGCGCATCTTGATATGACAAATCATTATTCAGGTCTCTGTGAGGCCCTGTCGCGCATAGCGACGGCTTCATCGCCTGCGGCGATCTGGATAAATGTCAGAGAATTTATCGACCGGTTTGGTTACTCGTACATTTCAGGCGTCGACGCCGCAAAAATTGCGGGCGGCCTTCAAGGTGCCGCGTTCGTTAGCGACGCGCCGGACGGCTTGCATGCCAGAATCGACCAGGAACTCGACTACTCAAAGCACCCGTATGTTGTCCGCGCCCTTCGTTCTTCTGTCCCCTTCACCGTGTCAGAGTTGCGGCATGATCCGGAATTCGCCGGTCAGCCTTGGACCGAGCTGTTGAACGACGTCGTCAAGAACGGTGACGGGCTGATACTACCGGTCTACCGCGACGACGAGCCGTTGGCCGGCTTCATATTTGGCGGCCAGAACCCGGATACATCGGCGGTCGCACGTTCAACTCTGCAAGTCTTGGCTCACGCAGCATTCGAGAAATTCGTTGAATTGCGCGACGGCACGGCCGTACCCGCGGCCTCCTCGCTCACCGTGCGCGAGACACAGTGTTTACGGCTCATCGCCACCGGCAATGAAGATGCCCAAATCGGGCAAATGCTGGGCATCAGTCCCCGCACCGTTCGCTTTCACGTCGATAGCGCCAAGACCAAACTGGGCGTGACCTCGCGCGTGCAAGCCATTGCCAAAGCGCTTCGCGACCGTATCATCGCGGTTTAGCCGGAATCCTGACGCATTCCTGCCAGTTCCTGAGGGCAGTGTCGGGGGATTCAAGCCAAGGGTGACAACGTTGGCCTTGCGCAGACGACTGGGATGAGGCTCTTTTCTCTTTGCATCAGCGGTGGGGCCTGACGCTTGTGAACAAATGTGGCGACGGCAGCGCGTTCGGTTGCGCGGTTGAGAATTTCCCGTGGATCATCACGGGGCTGATCGTCATTGTCTTGGGCCTGGTAGCTTTTCGCCTCTTTCTCTATGTGCGCGAACGTTGGCCGCGTACAAAATCGACAACGCCACAGCCGCCGCGCTCACCAACCAAGCCCACCCCACCCGGCACGCCGGTCCAACCCACGCCCAGGCCACCGCCACCTCCGCCGCCCCCACCAGCAAAGCCGACGCCGCTGCTCATTCGCATCAGCGATCCGCCCGACTTGAAACTCGCGAGCTTCAAAGGCGACACCGGCGTCCAGAACGATTTCGCAGATGTGTTGAGCGCCGTGGCGCTGGCGGCCCAGGGCTGGAAGCAATTGCAGTCGAAATATCACGGCGAGCGCGGCATCGACGGTTTGTTCATCCGGGAAGTGCGCGGCGGCGGTGGCTATGAATGCCTGGCCATCGACAGCCGCTCGAACACCTCAAACTATGACCCGGCCACCATGAGCGACGCCAAACTCTCAGCCGATATTGCCCAACTCTACGAACTGGGGGCCTTTCCCAAGCAGACCGCCGACGAACTGATGCGCGGTCTGCACCAAGGCGCGTCGTTTTTCCGCAAGGAACTCTGGCGTCACGATTTGTCGAGCGGCCTGACCACCATCTCCGAACTCGGCCGCCAGGGCGAAAAGGGCCGCTCCCTCACCAGGTCAAACGCCCGGCTCATGGCGGCCTTGTTCATGTCCCTGGAACATTTCGACCGCAGCGCAATCTACCTCGGCCAAGCGCCGTTAGAAAACGAGCCAGGCTAGGCCCTCATACGCGCGCCGCTATAATTTCGCCAAATCCTCCCCACACATTGCCCTTCCCCCTCGTCGCTGCGCTCCGGGGAGAAGGGCTACAATTACACCGCGCCCACCAAATCGAAATCGCCGCCCATGACCGCTTCGAACTTGCCGCTGCGCCAGCCGCGTTTGGCGTCGCGCACCAGCGGAGAGGTGCCGCCCTTGTAACGCCGGACCACGGCGCTGCTGACCGGCACCGCGTCGAGGGCGCGTTTCAACTCGCGACCGGCGGTGTCCTGTCTGAGTTCGCCCGCAGGCGCGGCAGCCACCCGCACACGTGCCGTCAATCGCGGCAACTCGTTGTCGTCAGCCTCCAGAACGTGCAAGCCCGCCTCCTCGCTCAACAGGCGATGCACGCCAAATCCGGAAATCGTCAGCAGCGCCGTGGTCCGGCGTTACAAGGGCGGCACCTCTCCGCTGGTGCGCGACGC
>JANOFD010000798.1:0-10475 GCA_031413455.1 Rhodobiaceae bacterium | reverse complement strand
TGGCGGCCTTCGAGTTTCGGTTCTTGCTCGACCTTGCCGATCGAGTCTACGTCGCGCTTAACCTTTTGCAACAGCTCCATGCCGATTTCCATGTGCGCCATTTCGCGGCCGCGGAAGCGAAGCGTCACCTTCACCTTGTCGCCTTCCTCGAAGAAGCGTTTGATGGAGCGCATTTTCACGTCGTAGTCGTGATCGTCGATCATCGGGCGGAGCTTGATCTCCTTGATTTCGATGATCTTCTGGTTCTTGCGCGCTTCGGCGGCTTTTTTCTGTTCCTGATATTTGAATTTGCCGAAGTCCATGATCTTGGCGACCGGCGGCTTTGCCATGGGCGCCACTTCGACGAGATCGAGGCCTTCGGACTGCGCGAGCTTTAAGGCGTCGAACTTGCTCATCACGCCGCGTTTGCCGCCGTCGTCGTCGATCACCAACAATTCGTGGGCGTTGATGAATTCGTTGATGCGCGGGCCGTCTTTCGAGACCGGCATGGCTGCTTGGTAGGGACGTCTAACGATTGGCTGTCTCCATCGGGTTAGCCCGCCGGTACGCGAACGCCAGGTGTTCCGTCGCCCTCCGACCGGTTAAGTTCGCCCCGGTCATCGTGCAACGGTTTTCACCTTCGCATTATCCCTTGGCGGTCACCCTATGGTCGGCGGGTTCGGACCCGATGGCGCTTGAGCTGCAAGCGGCGGGTCTTTGCGTGAACGGCGCGCCGGATAATCCGGCACGCCGCCACGGCCCAAGCATAGGACTCCCCGCGATGATGGCAAGGGTTCTTGAGGGGCCGTGCGCTTTCGCCCGCCACCGTTCGCGTTTTAGACCAGGTCGGGGGGCGTCGCCTCAGCCACAAGCTGTTTGATCAGGGCGTCGAGGGCAATCGTCTCTTGCCGCTCGGACCCCAGGCGGCGGACGGAGAGCGTGCCCTCCTCCGCCTCTTTGCGACCTGCTACCAGCAGATACGGGACCTTGGCCAGCGAGTGCTCGCGGACCTTGTAGTTGATCTTTTCGTTGCGCAGGTCCGTTTCGGTCCTGATGCCCGCAAGCTTGAGTGCGGCCGCCGCCTTCTTTGCGTAGGGATCGGCGTCGTTGACGATGGTGGCGACCACCGCCTGCACCGGCGCCAGCCAGAGCGGGAATTTGCCGGCGTGGTGCTCGATCAGGACGCCGATGAAGCGTTCGAGCGAGCCCACGATGGCGCGGTGGAGCATGACGGGGCGTTTGCGCGTGCCGTCTTCGGCAATGTACTCGGCGTCGAGGCGTTCAGGCAGGACGTAGTCGAGCTGGATCGTGCCGCATTGCCAGTCGCGGCCAATGGCGTCGCGCAGCACGAACTCGAGCTTGGGCGCGTAGAACGTGCCTTCGCCGGGGTTGATCGTGTAGGGCAAGCCGATGGTCTTGCACGCGTTTTCGAGTGCCGCTTCGGCGTGATCCCACTGTTCTTCCGTGCCGCCGCGTAGTTCGGGGCGGGTCGCGAGCTTGGTGATGAAACTGTCGAAGCCGAGTTCGCGGTACGTCTCGGTCAGGAGTTCGACAAAGCGTTTTGTTTCCGAGACGATCTGTTCTTCGGTGCAGAAAATGTGGGCGTCGTCCTGCACGAAGCTGCGCACGCGCATGATGCCGTGGAGCGCGCCCGACGGTTCGTAGCGGTGGCAGGCGCCGAACTCGGCCAGACGCAGCGGCAGGTCGCGGTAGGATTTCAAGCCCTGCTTGAAGATCTGCACGTGGCCCGGGCAGTTCATCGGCTTAACCGCGAGGATTTTGCGCGCGTGGTCGCCGCCCTCATCAACCTCGGCGATGAACATGTTCGGGCGATAGTTTTCCCAGTGGCCGGACTGTTCCCACAGTTTGCGGTCGATGAGTTGCGGGGTTTTCACCTCGCGATAGTCGCCGCGTTCGACCTTGCGCCGGATATAATTTTCGACGGTGCGGTAGAGCGTCCAGCCTTTCGGGTGCCAGAAGACTTGGCCGACGGCTTCTTCCTGGATGTGGAAGAGGTCCATCTCCTTGCCGATTTTGCGGTGGTCGCGCTTCTCGGCTTCTTCCAAGCGCTGCAGATAGGCGGCGAGTTCTTTCTCGTCGCGCCAAGCGGTGCCGTAGATGCGTTGAAGTTGCGCGTTCTTGGCGTCGCCGCGCCAATAAGCGCCCGCGATCTTGGTCAGTTTGAAGCCGAGGCCGATCTTGCCTGTCGAGGGCAAGTGCGGACCGCAGAGGTCGTGCCATTCGCCGTGGTAGTAGACGCGCACTTCCTCGTCCGCCGGCAGGTCGCGGATGATTTCGGCTTTGTATTGTTCGCCGAGTTCCAAGAAGTGCTTCACCGCGTCGTCGCGTTTCCAGACCGTGCGTTTGGTCGGCAAATCCTTCGCCACCAGCTCGCGCATCTTGGCTTCGATCTTGGGCAGATCGTCGGGCGTGAAGGGTTCGTTGCGCGCGAAGTCGTAGAAGAAGCCGTCCTCAATGTTCGGGCCGATCGTCACTTGCGTGCCGGGGTAGAGCCCCTGCACCGCCTGCGCCAACAAATGCGCGGTGTCGTGGCGGATGAGGTCGAGCGCCTCTTCGCTTTTGCGGGTGACGATTTCGACCTTGGCATCAGTTTGCAGCGGCCAGTCGAGGTCCTTCAGCTCGCCGTTGACCTTTATCGCCAGCGCCGCCTTGGCGAGGCCGGGCCCGATGGAGGCCGCGACGTCGGCGCCGGTGCTCCCATGCGCCGTCGTCCGCACCGAGCCATCTGGCAGGGTGATCCGGATTTCGTTGGCGGGTGGTGCAGACACGAGGGCATTCTCCACTTGGTTAAATGACTGACGATGCGAAAACGCGGCAGATTGGTGACGCGGGTTGCCCAAGTCAAGGACGACCGTCTTGCGATGGCGCGGACGTTGTGTCACTGCCCTGCAGATCGATTTGGGAGGCCATGTTTACAGTGCCGCACGTTCCTTTGTCCTGCTTTATCATTGCGAAGAATGAGGCGGACCGTCTGGAGCGCACGATCGGCGCTTTGCGTGGCTGGGTTGACGAGGTCATTGTCATTGATTCTGGCAGTACTGACGGGACGCAGGCGGTTGCTGAAACTGCGGGCGCGCGCGTGATCTTCAACGCCTGGCCCGGCTTCGGACAGCAGAAGCGGTTTGGTGAAACACAATGCCGGAACGACTGGCTGCTGAACCTTGATGCTGATGAGGTCGTCTCAGCGGATCTGGCCGCGGAAATCCAGAAGATGTTCGTGAATGCGGAGCCTGCGCTTGCTGCCTATTGCCTGCGGATCAATGATGTCTATCCTGGCCGAACCCGCCCAAGGCCGTGGGCACGAGACTTCATTGTGCCGCGGCTTTACGACCGGCGGCGGGCGCGGTTCAAAGACTCTGCCATTCATGATTCCGTCGATGCGGCAGGGCAGTCGATTGGGACGCTGAATGGTGAAGTGTACCATTTTTCAGCCAGGACGTACGACGATCAGATTCAGAAGGCCGTGGAACGGGCGCGCTACAATGCCGACCATTCAAAACTTAAATCCGTTGCAACGCTGAGGCTGAGACTGGTTTTCGAGTTTCCTTTGGCGTTTCTCAAATACTATCTGGTGCGACGCCATTTCACGGGCGGTCTCAAAGGTTTCGTGGCGTCGATGATTGGTGCCTACTCAAGATTTTCGCGCATCGCTAGGATGCTTGAGATGGCTGAGCGGCCCGATAGCATCAAGCCGCAAGCTGAACCGCTCAATCTGCGGAAGCAGTAGAGACTTCAGTCACGACAAAAGCCGTTGATAGATCTGGAGTGTTGAGGCGCACATGACGTCGACTGTGTATTTTTGCAGGACGCGCTCACGACCGGCTTGCGCCATGTTGACGCGATCCGTTTCCGGCAGTGCGAGGGCCTTCGACATGGCTTGAGCCAGTGCCGCGGCATCGCCCGGTGGAAAGAGAAAGCCAGTGACACCATCGACGATGGTTTCGGTTTGGGCCCCCAGGCGCGAGGCAATGACGGGGCGCCCCATCGCTTGCGCTTCGACCGCGATGCGGCCAAACGCTTCCGGTTCGATCGAGGGGGCGACGATTAAATCGGCTGCCATCATGACTGCAGGGGTATCGGAGTAGTGGCCCGGAATGCGAACGATTTGAGACAGACCCAAGCGGTCCAACGCGGCGCGCAATTCGTCCACGTACCCATCGCGTTCCTGAGCGTCTCCGGCCATCACGGCCTCGAAGTTCTTGTCCGGCAATTTTGCGAGAGCCTCAATGAACACAAGCTGCCCTTTCCAACGCGTGAGACGGCCGGGCAACAAGATCACGGGTTTGCCGGGTTTTAGACTCCATTCTTTTTTGACAGCCTCGATTCGTTCGGCTGATACGTTTTCTGGAGTGAGCGCTGCAATATCGACACCGCGCGGGATCGTAAACAGCTTGCGCGCATCCACCCTGTGCTGGGCTTTCAAGTGATCGGCGGTGAATTGGGAATTGGCGATCACGGCATCACCTTTCGCCATGATTGAATTGTAGAAGCGCTTGAACGGATTGGAGGCGTTGTAGATGCCGTGATAGGTGGCGACGTATTTGATGCCGGTGCGGCGGGCGGCGATATAGGCGCTCCACGCCGGCGCGCGTGAGCGTGCATGAATGATTGAAATGTCATGCTTGCGAATGAGCGCGCTCAACCTGGCTGCGTTGTTCCAAATCTCCAGCGGATTTTTTGTGCCAAAATTTCCCAAGGCGAGCTTCGCGCCGTATTTTTCCGCTTCGGTGACCAGCCTGCCGCCTTCCGTCGCGATCCATGCCTGGCCACCCGCCTGTACTATGGCGCGCGCGACATCGACCGCTGTGCGCTCTGCGCCGCCCGCGTCGAGGGCCGGGATGACTTGGAGTACGGCTAGTGTTTCTGAGAGACGCTCGGGCATCAATTCGACAATGCCGCTTTCACTTGCTTGGGCATGCGCGCGATTGTGTTCAAGTAGGCAGACGCGGTTGCGTCCGGACCCCGGCGTTCTTGCTCCCAGCCTTGCAGTGTATCGAGCGGAATACGGTATGTGGCTGCAAACTCTGACTGAGACATACCAAGCTTTTTCCTGATTGCTTTCACATCCGGAACTCGCAAAACATGGGTTTTGGTTCCGGCGCGCTTGCCGTCCATGTAGTCGACCGCTTCTTTCAATCCTTGCAAGATCGTTTTGCCTGCCTTGGTCATCTTCAGCTTCCTTTCCGCCGATTTTTTACGGCTCGCACGAACTCTTGCGCTTGGCGTTTTTCTGACGGGTCGAGATCCGATTTTGTGTTCTTTGCAAACATTGCAAGCAAAAATAGTGGAATTTGATCGTCGTGATAGTACTACACAATACGAACGCCACCACGTTTTCCGATACCGCCGCGGCCCCACCTCACTTTCCTGACCCCACCCGTCCCTTCAATTATTACGCCAGCCAAAGGATGGGCCGCTATGTAGTCAATGAACTCCGTAAGCTCTGCTTCGGACCATTTTTTTGCCGCCGCACGCGAGAATTCCTGTAATTCAACGACGGTTATCAAAGACGACGCATCTATCATCGTCGACTTATACGCCAATGACGTATATAGTGTCAATCAGCGGCTGCAACAAGCTCTAAGTCCTTCTCGATATGTTGGATATGCCAATGTGATAGCAAGTTCGGACTTGATGCGTTTGTTGCGAACGCGCTTTGATTCAGCGTAGAAACTTAACGCCATTTCCGACATTGATTGCGCGGCGTCTTCAAATTTTTCCAACGGTGGCGGTTCCATGTTCATGAGACGGGCTGCATACTCCACGACTTCGTGTGGGGCCGTGGGTTCGTCGTCGCAGACGTTGTAGATTCTGCCCGCATTCGGGCACGCCATCGACGCAGCGAGGACGAGGGCGACGTCGTCGACGTGGATGCGCGAAAAAACTTGTCCTGGTTTGACGATGCGGCGTGCGGTGCCTGCGCGTAGGGTATCGATTTGGCTGCGGCCGGGGCCATAGATTCCGGCCAAGCGGAAAATGTGAACTGGTACGTTTGCGCTGGCGCCCCACGCCAACCACGCGAGTTCGGCGGCGACGCGGCGCTTGGCGCGCTGGCTTGTGGGGGCAACCGGTGTCGCTTCGTCGATCCAGTTTCCGCCATGGTCACCGTAGACGCCGGTCGTGGAGAGATAACCCAACCATTTGAGAGGCCGCGAAATTGTGGACAGGGTGGCTGCGTGCTTTGCCAGGACCGGGTCACCTTCCTCGGCTGGCGGCGTGCTGATCAAGACGTGTGTCGCGTCGTGCAGCGCATCTGTGAGATCGGAGTCGAACGGAAAGGACTGGTAACCAACCGGTCCGCGTGTGGTTGCGCCGATGGTCCAGCCCTTGGGCGCAAGACTTTGGGCCAACGCTTTGGCGCAAAATCCCATTCCGAAACAAAACAACCGGTTCATGTGTGTGCCTTAGGAACCTTACAAACGATTTAGACTTGAAATTGCCTGAAAGATTGCGAACTCTCCGGCCATGATCATCCAGCTCATTCTCGCAGGCACGCTGTCGGCCGCCAACAGTTTCTCTTATGAAGCCTGCCTGAAAAAGGCCGAGCGTCATCCCGATCAAGCGCTTGAAATGGCAATGAACGCCCAAGTGGATGGCAGCGACCCGCTGGCTGAACATTGTGCGGCGGTAGCGCTGGTTGGGTTGAAGCAGTATGGCGAGGCCGCGCGCCGCCTGGACAAGCTGGCACGAAAGGGCTCAGCGGGCGATGCCGAAATGCGGGCCGAGATTATGGACCAAGCCGGCAATGCGTGGTTGCTGGCCGGGCAGCCTGAGCTGGCAACCGAGTCGTTTACAGCGGCGCTGGCGCTGATGCCGAGCGAGGCGATTTATCTTATTGATCGCGCGCGTGCATCTGCGGCTTTGAAGAAATGGGCTGCGGCCGAATCGGATTTGTCGGCCGCTCTGGCCGCCGAGCCTGGCAATGTCGAAGCGTTAGTGTTGCGGTCGAGCGCGCGGCGCGCCCAGAAAAATCTCCAAGGCGCGAAGGGTGACATTACGCAGGCGTTATTGCTCGAAGAAAAAAACGTTGAAGCGCTTGCAGAACGCGGCCTCATCCGGGCGGCCGGTGGCGACAAGGCTGGTGCCCGGCAGGATTTTCTCGAAGTGTTGAAACTGGCGCCGCACAGCACTGCTGCCGCGAGCGCCCGTAAGGAAATCGAGAAGCTTGAGTTCAAGCCCGGACGTTAGGCGGCTTGCCATTCTTCCAAGGCGATTGCGTCGTGTTCGTGCGTGGCCCACTGATCGCGAAGGCGCGTAAATTCCAAATCGGTCAGCAAGCGGCTCAAGGCCCAAATTGCGGCACCGCGCACCAGGGCCGATGGGTCTTCGAGCAAGGCTAACGCTGATTTTGCCAAGTATGGCTCGTTCGAATTGCCGATGGCGATTAGAATATTGCGCATGAGGCGATCCCGGCCAATGCGTTTGACCGGCGAATTCCTGAACAAGACACGGAAAGATTGGTCATCGAGCATGGCCAGACCAGACAGGCGGGCGGCGTTCAGTTCGGCGCGTGCGTGAAACGCAGTTTCGCGCGATGCGGCGGCGAACTTGTTCCATGGACACACAGCCAGGCAATCGTCGCAGCCATAAATCCGATTGCCCATGAGCGGGCGCAGTTCACGCGGGATCGGCCCTTTGTGTTCGATCGTCAGGTATGAAATGCAGCGGCGCGCGTCGAGTTTGTAGGGCGCTGGAAATGCCTTGGTCGGGCAGACGTCAAGGCAGCGTTGACAGGTGCCACAATGATCCGGTTCGCTGTCATCGGCGTTGATTTCGAGTGTCGTCAAGATGACGCCGAGAAACAGCCACGAGCCGTGTTCGCGACTGACAAGATTTGTGTGTTTGCCCTGCCACCCGACGCCTGCCGCCTGGGCCAGCGGCTTTTCCATGAGAGGAGCTGTGTCCACGAACACTTTCATGTCGCCACCGCATTTCTCGACGATCGCGCGCGCTATCGTTTTCAGGCGCTTCTTGATCAGTTCGTGATAGTCGCTTCCCTTGGCATACACCGAGATTGTGGCGAGGTCTTTCTTATGAAGGGACGCAAGCGGGTCTTCTGCGGGCGCGTATGACAGCGCCAGCACGATTACACTCTTTGCTTCGGGCCACAGCAGGTTGGGACTGGAGCGCTCGGCTTGTCGCGTTTCCATCCAGCCCATGTCGCCGTGATGGCCGGCGAGAATAAATTCCCTGAGCGCGCCGCGGGTGCGCTCAGCCGTTTGTGCGGCGGCAAAGCCCACGGCGTCGAAGCCCTGCTCCAGGGCGAGTTCGCGAATGATGTCCCGCGCCGAGCGCATCAAGATTGGTCCGTCCCTAAAAATCCAGGTTCGCATAATGCGGGGCGGGAGCGAAACCAGGCAAATTGTCAGACAGAAGCAGACGAAATGACGGGCGCGACTTGATGCGGGCGTACCACTCCCGGGCGCTGGGAAAGGACTGCCATGGAACATCGCCGAAATAGTCGATGCATGAGATGTGTGCCGCCGCAGTCAAGTCGGCAAGGCTTATCGGGCCCGCGAGGTAACTATGTTCATCGGCGCGCGAACCAATGAACGCGAGGTGGTCGCGCAAGGCTTCAAAGCTGGCCCTTAGGGCGTGCTGATCTGGATCGCGGTCTGCCAACGTGTCAAAACGCTTGAGAACGCGTTGGTGCAGGATGACGGAAGTCACCTCAACAAACAGGCGCTCATCGAACCGGTTCACCAGACGGCGAATCCCGGCACGAGCGAGTGGCTCTGGCGGCAGCAATGCAGGCGTTGAATAGATTTCGTCCAGGTACTCAGCGATGGCCCGCCCGTCACGAATGATCTCGCCACCCGCTTCAACAAATTCCGGCAGCGCACTTAGTTCGATACGCCGCTCCCATGGCCGTTCTGTAATGCTTTCAAAGGCAAGCTTCTTCTCACCGAGCACGAGGCGTACTTTCCGACAGAACGGCGACAGTGGAAAATGATGAAGGCGGCGCATCGGGGGAGTCTATCGCCTTGGGCGCAGGCGTCTCAAGGCCGTGCGCAGCGATCGACACCGTTCAGGTCAACGCTGCGGGCACGCGCGGAAATTGTGTAGCCGCGGCTATTCACGTAGGGGCCTGGCGGATTTGCGCGGTAGTGGACTGGGTTTGGCAGGATTGCCGCAAGCCTAGCTGCTTCCAGAGGTGTGAGTTTGGCCGCAGATTTGCCGAACCATCTTCGCGCGGCGGCGTCGGCGCCGAAAATCCCCGGACCCCATTCGATGACGTTGAGATAGACTTCCATGATGCGCTGCTTGGGCCACAAACCTTCGATGAGAACGGTGAAATAAGCCTCAAGCCCTTTGCGTATCCAGGACCGATCGGGCCACAGGAAAACGTTCTTCGCAGTCTGTTGGCTGATGGTTGAGGCGCCGCGCAGCCGCCCGCCGTTCTTGGATTCCTTCCACGCATCTTCAAGCTCTTTGAAGTCGAAGCCCCAATGCCTGCAAAACTCGTTGTCTTCGGAGGCAATGACCGCGCGAATGAGGTTGGGTGAAATTTGCCTGAGTGGTACCCAGTTGTGGCGAATGGTGTGGCCTTCAAAAATTGCTTCGTTGAGCATCAGCATCGTCGCGGGGACGGGCAAAAATCGATACGCAAGCGTCAGAATGATCGATCCGATGAACCCATAAAGTACCGTGCGTGATCCGATGTGCCAGACCTGTTGCCAGGTCGAGCGTGGGGTCGTGCGGTCCTCGCCTTGATAACTTGGGAATACCTCAGGTGGCGGTTGAGGTGCAGGCGGGAGCTCAGGATAGATTGGCTCGGGCGGTTCATCCGGTTCGTGTTGCAGATGGAAGGACTTGCCGGGACTGCCACCAGACGCAATGAGAAGCGCGTAGCCAGCCGCCTCAACGGCGTCGGCCAGATCGTCGTTGCTGACGTGTGGCGCCACGCGAACAGTGGCTTGTTCGAGTTCGATGTCGACTATCGCATTTTCTACGCCATGCACCGTCAACAGTGCATGTTCGACGCGCGTGACACAGTCATTGCTGCCCAGACCAGCAACAGTGAAGCGGCGTGTTTGCGCGGGTGCCCTTGATTCCCCCATATGGCTTCTTACGAGGGGGCATTGGCACAACGCAAGCACTTGCCATGCTGCGGTTCAAAAAACCTCAGATTCCCTTGGCTTAGGCTTGGACCGCTTGCGGCTTATCGCTGAGTGGGTGCTCCAGGCGTGCGAGCATCTCCTGGGGGCAGACTTGCCAGAAATAGTCACGCTCAAGGTCCCATTGCTGGAGAATTCGTTTGGCGTGGCGCGACCCGGTTTCGGTGGCATGTTCTTTGATGAGCCCAACCAACAGATCCGTCCAATAGTGGGATTCGAGGCGCTGCCAGACGACGCTGTCGGCGTTGATCCTGACGCCGAGTTCGTTCCTGGGATCGCGCACAAAGGCCATGCCGCCTGTCATGCCAGCGGCAAAATTTTCGCCTATGTCCCCAAGTATGACGGCAACACCGCCGG
>JANOFD010000797.1:0-11055 GCA_031413455.1 Rhodobiaceae bacterium | reverse complement strand
GTGCCGACGACCAGCCATATCGATCTTCTCGCCAAGGGGCATTTCGACCTTGCGGCGCCGGCACTCGTCCGCGGTGCCAGCGATGCCGAGGTTGCCGATTTCAAGACGCTTCAGCGCCGGGGCACACTGCATCAACACATCGAAGAAGTGCCGGGACGCCTCGATCATCGTGAAGACAAAACCGCGCCGCTCGAGGACCAATACGCCCCGGCGCACGATGTCGAACTGGTACCAGGCGGCGAGCTTGAGCGCATCGCCCGATCCCGCACCATCAAGGTCAACTCGCTGCACAGCCAGGGCATCGACCGTTTGGGCCAGGGTTTGAGCGTCGAAGCAACGGCGCCCGACGGCATCATCGAAGCCTTTCGTGTTACGAACGCACAAAACTTTGCACTCGCCGTGCAATGGCATCCGGAATGGCGCTTCTGGGAAAACGAATTTTCGAAATCGCTGTTTGCAACCTTTGGCCGCGCGGCGTCGCTTAAGAAATGAGTTGGGGGACACGGCCATGAGCCGCAATCGTGCTGAACTGAAAGAGTGGCTGAAAGAACGCCGCATCACCGAGGTCGAGTTGCTTATTCCCGACATGGCGGGAATTGCGCGTGGAAAAATCTTGCCGACCAACAAATTCCTTTCAGGCCTCGACAATGACACGTTGCGCCTGCCGGAAAGTGTTTTTGGGCAAATGGTCACCGGCGCGGACGCCGAAACAGAAACACTGAGCTACCAGGCGCCCGACATGATCCTGGAGCCCGACGCCGACACAATCTGCGTCGTGCCATGGTATCGCGAACCCACGGCGCAGGTCATTTGCGACTGCGTAGATCGCAAGGGTAATGCGAGCAAAGTCGCACCGCGCCAAATTCTCAAGAATCTGCTGGCCAAGTACAAAGACAGCGGCTGGCGGCCCGTCATTGCCCCCGAGGTTGAATTCTATCTGGCACAAAAGAACATAGATCCCGACTATCCGCTGCTGCCGCCCGCCGGAAAATCCGGACGCCCGCAAACTGGGCGTCAGGCCTATGCCATCGACGCCGTCAACGAATTCGATCCCATGTTCGAGGACGTCTATGATTATTGCGAAGCGCAAGAGATCGGAATTGACAGTCTGATCCACGAAGAAGGCGTCGCGCAGTGCGAAATAAATTTCAATCACGGAGACCCGCTGGACCTTGCCGACCAGACATTCCTGTTCAAGCGCACCGTACGCCAGGCAGCACTTCGTCACGACATCTATGCCACGTTTATGGCCAAGCCCTATGAGCAGGAACCGGGCAGCGCCATGCACATTCACCAGAGCATCGTCGATGCAAAGACCGGAAAGAATTTGTTCTCGAGCCGCAGCGGCAAGGACACCAGACTTTTCCTAGCCTACATCGCCGGTTTGCAAAAATATCTTCCCGCCTCCATGCCGATGATCGCGCCTTATGTAAACTCGTACCGCCGCCTGGTGCGATACCTGTCAGCGCCGGTGAACACGCACTGGGGACATGAGAACCGCACAGTCGGCTTCCGGGTTCCCGAATCCGAACCCAAGAACCGGCGGGTCGAAAACCGCGTACCGGGCGCCGATGCCAACCCCTATCTCGCCATCGCTTCAACTTTGGCCTGCGGCTATCTCGGCATGACCCAAAACCTGATGCCGACAAAATCGATGGAAGGCAACGCCTACGAGTCCATGCGCTTTCTGCTGCCGCGCCACCTCCTCGACGCAATTCACCGCTTCCGCGCCTCAAGCGACATTCGCGAATTGCTAGGCGAACCGTTCATTGAACTCTACTCCGATGTCAAGTCATCGGAGCACGATGCCTATCAGCAGGTCATCAGCCCGTGGGAGCGTCAGCATCTCCTTTTAAACGTTTGAGTCTTCGCCGCCAGAACGGTTTGAGCTTGGCAAATTTTCGCCAGCTTTTTCGCAGCTTTTTCATCCGATGCCGCGAATGAGCCCCGTACCACCCGGCAATCAAACCCCCGGCATAAACAAGTGACGCTGGATCCTCGCCCTCCCGGCGCTCGGCGAGGATCTCGTGCACCAATCCCCCGGCGACAGCCGCATCATTCACCTGCCCCAGCACGTCCTGGAGATCGCCCAGCCGTTTTGAAAAGCGCCTCACGCGCCGCTTTGAAAACAGTGAGCGCGTGAAATCTGTCGCGTATCTCAATTGCTTCAGTTTGATCCGCAACTCATGCCGTTGTTCAGAGTCCAGGTCTTCGAACTTCTGCCCAAGCTTGAGCGCTTGGGCAAAGCGATGCTGCAAGCGTTCACACGCAAATTCGACAGCGCTCTGCACCGCAGGGTTATTCTCCACCGGCAAGCGTAACCATGGCCGACTGTAGGTAATCTCCACCAAATCAAGCACGAGTTTACGAAAATTTTCTCCCTCGAGCGTGTCGATGCCCCGCTGCCGGGCCGCCCGGCGCCTCGAATTCACGGCGGCCGAAAATGCCTGCAATCGGTCATCGTCGCCATAAGCATCGATTAGAGGTCGCAACATCTCTATGTCGAATACATCAAGATCACGCACACATCCCAATGCGGTTGCAATAGCCCGTGATTGATCTTCCACGCTACTCAACACACCGCGGAAGGGTTCCCGAAACATCGACAGTGCAACCCGCAGTCGCCGCAGCGCGACCCGCATTTGGTGGATGCCTTCGCTGTCCTGAGCGTTCAAAACAGCCGCCCAATTGCCAAGCAGATGGTGGAGACAATTGCCGATTACTGCACACAACACATCGTCAGCCGCAGCGTCATCCGGCAACTCGACCCGTGCCGCATGGACCGGCGCATCCAGTTTGCCCTGCGCCAAGGCATAACCGTTGTCGGACTTCGACTGGAGCGACAATGTCAGCGGCAATCCAAGCGTTAGCGCGCGCGCACACTCGACCAATTCGCCGGCGTTTCCCTTCAGCAATTCCAACTCGAATTCACAAATGGGGGTCGTGAGCTGCAGGTTCCCGCTCATATGCTTGATCAAGCCCGTATCGATCGCAGCTTCGATTTCCGTTCCCCGCTTCGGCGAAAGCAGCATGCGCGTGCGTTGCACTTCGACTTCGAAGAGAGGAACCAAAAGACGGCCGTCCAAAATCCGTTCAACCCGCCAGCGCAGTCGGCTTTCAGCAATGGCATTGACGTCCGGTGCCGACGATGGAACTTCCGACTTGAACTCCATGCGCGTCGCCAGATCGTCTCGCTGAACGCTTTTCAGGGTTTGGACGAAACCTTGCCCTTCGTTGCGCACCCGCAGCACCAGCCCCGCCTGACGCAACGCGTATTCTTTAGTATCGAAATAAACTCCCGCTTGAATCGTCGTCTGCGCCCGACGGTTCCCGGCCAGGCGCTTCAGTTCGGGCGAATTCCTGAGGCGCACCAACGCGTCTGCAGGCCCGACAAATTTTAGCTCAGTCTCTCGGTTCATACATTCAACATCGTGTGGCTTGGCGCAAAGGACCATTTGGCGGGGACAAGGGCTTTAGCGCAAGTTTCGAAATGATGTCACAAAACTGTCAAGAACACATGATCTAGCGCCGGTCCAAGAAATGTCCCTAGAACTTGACCGTGTACCAGCCGCAATTTCTACGGACTGCGAACAGCGATGCCACACCGCGCCATATGCAGCTTGGCCTGACCGATGGTCGCCTCGCCAAAATGGAAAATTGACGCCGCGAGTACGGCACTGGCATGACCATCTCGCACGCCCGACACAAGATGATCGAGCGTCCCCACCCCTCCGCTGGCGATCACCGGAATTGAAACGGCATCGGCGATCTGGCGCGTGAGTTCGATGTCATATCCCTCTTTCGTGCCGTCCCGGTCCATCGATGTCAGCAACAGCTCCCCTGCACCAAGCGTCACAACTTCACGAGCATAATCGACCGCACTCAAGCCAGTCGCCTTCCGCCCACCATGGGTAAAGATCTCGAATACCCCATCGCCCATTCGCCGCGCATCGATTCCCACTACAACCAGTTGCGACCCGAATTTTTCCGCCGCCTCGCGGATGATCGCGCGCCGCTCGATCGCGGCAGTATTGATCGCAACCTTGTCGGCACCCGCCAAAAGCAGGGCACGAATATCTTCCAGTGTCCGCACCCCTCCCCCGACTGTCAGAGGCATAAAACAAGCTTCCGCCGTCTGCCGGACAACGTCGAGAAGTATCCCGCGCCGCTCATGGCTGGCCGTGATGTCGAGAAAGCAAAGTTCGTCCGCACCCGCAGCGTCATAGGCGCGCGCAGCTTCCACCGGATCCCCGGCATCGCGCAGGTCCACGAACTTGACGCCTTTCACTACGCGCCCGTCCTTGACGTCGAGGCAGGGAATGATGCGGGTCTTCAACATCGTCTACCCCCGCACGACCGATAGGGCTTCGAGCGCCACGACACGCCCGTCATAGAGTGCCCGCCCGACAATGACGCCTTGAATGTTGGGATGATCGAACGTCCTGAGCATGCGCAAATCCGAGATCGACCCGATGCCGCCGCTCGCGATCACCGGGATGGACACGTGATCGGCAAGGAGCGCCGTCTCCTCAATATTGACGCCGGTGCCGGTGCCGTCGCGCGCAATGTCGGTATAGATGATGCAGGCAACGCCTGCATCTTCGAAACGCTTCGCCAGCTCTCGCGCGGAAATGTTTGTGGCCTCCGCCCAGCCTAAAATCGCGACCTTGCCGTGCTTGGCGTCAATCCCGACGGCGATCCGGCCCGGATGCGCCCTCGCCGCCGCGCGCACCAACGCCGGATCGCGCACCGCAACCGTGCCCAGGATCACACGCGCCACGCCCGCCTCAAGCCAATAATCGATCCCGCCATGGTCGCGAATGCCGCCGCCGAGCTGAACGGGCAGAGTGACGCCCTTCAAGATTCCGGCAACCGCCTCAGCATTCGCTGCCCGTCCGTGCACCGCGCCGTCGAGATCGACGATGTGCAGCCACTCGAATCCCTGCGACTGAAACAAGCGCCCCTGCGCCACCGGGTCATCATTGAACACCGTCGCCGACGCCATCTCGCCCTGCACCAGCCGCACGCACTGCCCGTCTTTGAGATCGATCGCCGGAAAGATGATCATGGGCGCCACCGCGCAAAATTCTGCAGCAATTGCAACCCCACCGCCTGGCTCTTCTCGGGATGGAACTGCGTCCCGATCATGTTGTCTCGTCCGGCCACAGCAGCAACCGCGCCGCCATAGTCGGTGTCGGCCAGGACGTCGCCGGCATGCGCCGCCTGCAAGTGAAAGCTATGCACGAAATAAGCGTGCGGCTCAGTCGACGCGCTTAAATGTGCGATCACGGGATGCGCCGCCAACACCCGCAATGTGTTCCAGCCCATATGCGGAATCTTGAGCGCCGCATCGGAAGGCTCAAGCCGCACGACATCACCTGCAATCCAGCCGAGCCCTTCATGCGTGCCGTGTTCCAGTCCGCGCGAGGCCATCAATTGCATACCTACGCAAATGCCGAGAAACGGCACGCCGCGCTTGCGCACCGCATCGCTCAACACCTCGACCATGCCGGGAACCGAGCGCAAGCCGCGCAGGCAGTCGGCAAACGCGCCCACACCCGGCAGCACAATTCGTTCGGCCCCACGCACCACTTCGGCATCGCCCGTCACCTCAACGCGTGCGTCGAGCCCACCGTCGTGCACCGCACGCGCCAGCGCCTTTTCGGCGGAACGCAAATTTCCCGAACCGTAATCGATGATGGCGATAAGTCCGCTCACGGGACGAATTCCAATTCAAACGGGGACCTAAGACCCCAGGCTTCCTTTGACACTGGGTACCTGACCCGCCTGGCGCGGATCGATTTCAAACGCTTGGCGCAAGGCGCGCGCGCAAGCCTTGAAACAACTCTCGGCGATATGATGGTTGTTCTCGCCGTACAAATTCTCGATGTGCAGCGTCAACCCGGCGTTTTGCGAAAGGGCCTGGAACCACTCTTTGAACAACTCGGTATCCATTTCCCCGAGCTTGGCCCGGCTGAACGAGACTTTCCAAATGAAATAAGGCCGTGCCGACACGTCAACAGCACAGCGCGTCAGCGTCTCATCCATGGGGATGAGTGCCGATCCAAATCGCCGTATTCCGGTACGATCACCCAGCGCCTTGACCATCGCCAGTCCGATCACGATCGCGCTATCCTCGGTCGTGTGGTGAAAGTCGATATGCGTATCACCTTTCACCCTGACCTTCAGGTCGATGCCGGAATGCTTGGAAAAACTCTCCAACATGTGATCAAGAAAGCCGACGCCAGTGGCGATATCGAACGTACCGGTTCCGTCAAGATCCAGTGAAACCGAAATATCGGTTTCCCGTGTCTTGCGCTCAACGCTTGCTTTACGCATGAAGATAAGCCTTTCGGGCCCTTTTCAATTTGGACCACACACGACATATAGCAGGAGCCCTAACATTGCGCGAAGAGAGCATTCCGTCCCATGACTGACGATTACACCGATAAACCGGTCTGGCGCCGGACGACAATCCTGTCCGTACGCAAAGGCGGACGCGTGGTAGTTGCCGGCGACGGCCAGGTCAGCCTGGGTCAAACCGTCATGAAGTCCAACGCCCGCAAGGTTCGTCGCCTGGCCAACGGTAAAGTCATCGCGGGATTTGCTGGCGCCACCGCAGACGCCTTTACGCTGTTCGAGCGCCTGGAAGCCAAACTTGAAACCTACCCCGGCAATCTGACACGGGCCGCCGTTGAACTCGCCAAGGACTGGCGGACCGACCGCTATCTCCGCCGTCTGGAAGCCATGCTTGCGGTGGCCGACGCCACCACCAGCCTGATCCTCTCGGGCTCCGGTGACGTCGTGGAGCCCGAGGACGGCCTGATGGGCATAGGCTCGGGCGGCAACTACGCCCTCGCCGCTGCCCGCGCCCTTTTGCCGCTCGATCTTTCGGCCGAAGACATTGCCCGCCGTTCAATGAAAATCGCTGCCGATATATGCGTGTACACCAATCACGAACTCACACTGGAAATCCTGTAGGCGCCCTATGAGCTCCCTGACCCCTCGCGAAATCGTCGTTGAACTTGACCGCTATATTGTCGGCCAGGCCGCAGCCAAGAAGGCTGTCGCCATCGCCTTGCGCAATCGCTGGCGCCGTCAGCAGTTGACGCCCGACTTGCGCGAGGAAGTGCTGCCGAAGAATATCCTGATGATCGGTCCCACCGGCGTCGGCAAGACGGAAATCTCTCGCCGCCTGGCCAGGCTCGCCCAAGCCCCGTTCCTCAAAGTCGAAGCAACAAAATTCACTGAGGTTGGCTATGTCGGGCGCGACGTCGAGCAGATCATCCGCGATCTGGTGGAAATCGGCATTGCCCAGTTGCGTGAACGCCGCCATCGCGATGTCAAGGCGCGCGCAGAGAAAGCTGCCGAAGACCGGGTTGTCGAAGCCCTCGTCGGCACCAGCGCCTCGGACTCCACCCGTGATGCCTTTCGCCGCAAGCTGCGTGACGGCGAACTCAACGACAGGGAAATCGAACTGCAGGTCGCCGACTCCGGCGGCATGCCCTCATTCGACATTCCGGGCATGCCGGGCTCCCAGATCGGCATGATCAATCTGAACGACATGCTCGGCAAAGCTTTGGGCGGACGCCAGAAAACGCGCAAGATGAAAGTCATCGATGCCTATGCGCCCCTGATCGCCGAAGAAGGCGACAAGCTGATCGACAACGATGCGCTGGTGCAAGACGCGATCAAATCAGTCGAAAACGACGGCATCGTTTTCCTCGACGAGATTGACAAAATCTGCGTGCGCGAAGGCGGCCACCGCGGCGGCGGCGACATCAGCCGCGAAGGTGTGCAACGCGATTTGCTGCCGCTGATCGAGGGCACCACTGTGTCCACGAAACATGGTCCCGTCAAAACCGACCACATTCTTTTCATCGCCTCAGGCGCCTTCCACCTGGCCAAGCCCTCTGACCTCCTGCCCGAATTGCAAGGCCGGTTGCCGATCCGCGTCGAATTGCAAGCGCTGACGCGCGATGATTTTCGCCGCATCCTCACCGAGCCCGAAGCAAGCCTCATCAAACAATACAAAGCCCTCATGGCGACTGAAGGTGTTGAGCTCGAATTCACCGAGGAGGGGATCGACGCCCTTGCCGATGCGGCCGCTGAGGTTAATGCGACTGTCGAAAACATTGGCGCGCGCAGGTTGCAGACCGTAATGGAAAGAGTGTTGGAAGAGGTAAGCTTCCACGCCCCGGATAGTTCGGGCGCAAAGATCATTGTCGATGCAAGCTTCGTAACCCGGGAAATTGGCGCTTTGACAAAGAATGCCGACCTCTCGCGCTTCATACTTTGACGCGAAAAATTTGCTCCGCACATCCGGCGGGGGAGTTCAGAGTCTTGAATAAATTTGATCAGTAACGTGTTGAGAACTCTCGCACTTTGAAAAATTTCACTGTACGTTATTGGCTTGGGTAGCGAGATCGGCAATTCCACCCCCGGGTTGCAGATCATCGCGCGAGTTGGGGACGCGAGTGTCGAAGCGCAACCTCTTTGTGAGTTTTGCTGAGAGCGACGGTGGCCATTCTTATTTGGCCACGCGTGCAATGCTTGATCCGTCTGGCATCGCTCATTTGATTTTTAGAAACACGGTCGCTGAAGCGCTCG
Organism: Rhodobiaceae bacterium; assembly: GCA_031413455.1. Classification (GTDB taxonomy): domain Bacteria; phylum Pseudomonadota; class Alphaproteobacteria; order Micropepsales; family Micropepsaceae; genus SZUA-430. The sequence goes on along the minus strand of JANOFD010000797.1, from coordinate 2,445 downwards.
AGGCAGTCGCAACGGGTCAGTCAAACTACGCTGTGGTGCCAGCGTACAACTCGATCACGCAGTGGGAGGGTTCAACCCTCAAAGCGCTGGCCTCGGGTATGTTTGAAATTTGCGCGCAGGTTTGCATGCCGACCAGCTATGTGCTCGTCGCCCACAAAGACTACATGACGGAATTTGTAAGCGCCTTCGGCTCGATCACCAACGCCAGCGCAGCGCCAACGCATGAAGACGCGGCCAAAATCTACACCCGCTTCTTGTCGCGCATTTTTGTCGGCGCCCAGGCCGATGAACAATACCGCGGGCGCCTGCTGCGTCCCGATATGACTCACGCCACCATCGAACTGTCGCGAAATCCATTGCGCGTACTGGAAGAGATGACGCGTTCGGAGCTTATGAAGGCCATGGCGGCAGCGCCCGGCCGCGCGACTTACGCGCCATTGCCGCAGCACGTGTCGGGCGGCTCTATCAACATCGGCGGCACGGCGGTGTTGCAGCAAACCGCACCACCGATGGCGCAAACCGCGCCCATCATGGATACGCTGCAAGCGCCCGCGGCCCTGGTCGCCGCCGGTCTGCTCGATGCCCCAGGCGATCCAGAAGGTTGGGACCAGCCCGGCTCCCTGGGTGAGATCGTTTCGCTCTTGCGCAAACTCCTGGTGCTGCTGAACGTCCATTCGTTCGGTGCACCGGATTTGCCTGAGAACAAAACCCAATATTTGCTCGTTGGCCGCCGTGGTGCAGGCCCGCCCGCGGCAGGCGCCCTTCGATTACCTGCGGCCACACCGCCAACGCGCATCATGACCCTGGTCAGGCCGTCGCTGAAAAAGTCCAGCGCCGATCAGTGGTTAAAGCCGCGCACGGCACTCGCAAGAACGCTGCGCGATTACGGATTTGTCCTGGATCGCGCCCCCATCATGGTGTCGACCGGCACCACGCGTTCTTTCCTCTTCGAAGGTGGCCGCCCCAGAGATGGCCTCTCGCCCAACCCGGTCAACATGTTCAGCGGTGCCTTCAGGTGGATCGCCGATGTGTTCGAGCCTGCAGCCGAACCGGGCAAGCAAAAGTCCCAAGTTGTCACGCTGCGCAAGACGATCGAGAAGAAGCCCGAGCGCGAACTCAAAGACGACACCCCCGGCAAATTCGACACGATGTTCTTGGGTCAGTATCCCAGCTGGTGTCAGGGGCTGAACGCCGACAGCTGCTGGTGCTGTGAAGAACCGCACGCTGACACACAAAGCCAGGTCGGCAACGGCGTCTCGCCAATTCTCCAGCTTCTCGGTGGCACGCTCATCGCCGCTGTGCTTTTTGCCTTTGCCTATTCAGGCTATTGTTCGTTCACAGATTCCTGCAGCCTGTTCAGCGCTCCAGAAAATTATCAACCGGCAGTTATTCAGACGCCGCCGACAGAACCGCCTGCGTTTTCGCCACCTGCCATTGTGCCAGTATTGAAAGTGGCCCCACCCGCAAAACCGAAAATTGTGCCCACTGCACCAAGCAACCAGTCAACCCAACCGCCTTATCCTGGATTGTCGTACCCAGGCCTCAACAACACGCCGGTACCGCCGGCGGTCTATCCGGGACTGCAAGAAAAACTGGCGGCCCCGCGCATCGTAGAAAAACAGCCGTTGCCCCCGGTACCCAAATTTGTTCCAGCCAAGCCGGTCATACTTCACGTCGCGTTTTACGAAGCCAAGTCGAACCTGACGCGTGAAACGTTCAACGTACTCGCCACGGCCGCAGGCCAGGCTGTACAAATGAACAAGACGGTAAACATTCGCCTCTTTGCCCTGGGGCGCCGTGAACCCGATGCAAATCTGTGGAGCCGAAGGCTGAACGCCGTCAAAGACGAGTTGGTTCGTTTGGGCGTTCCGTTCGAGCGTATCCGCGTTGAAGGCAGCGGCCCCTACATCGTAATCATCAGGGCCATCGAACCACCGCGCGCCCGCTCCGCCCGTCAACGCCTGACCTACGACCTCGACTCCATCGACGATCCACTAAGCAACAATTAGCGCCGCCGCCGCAGATACACATAAAGCGCACCATCCCCGCCGTGACGTTGATGGGCGGCTTGCGTCCCGGCGACGACATTGCGGGCGTCACCCTCGTCAAGCCAACGCGGCACCATCAAACGCAAGACGCCCGACTTCGTACGCGCGGGCATGACAAAGCCGTGCTCCGCAGTGGCTGAATTCGATTTGGGCGCCCCCTTGCCCGTCACCACCAGCACACAGCGGCGTCCGCTTTCTGCACTGCTGCGGACAAAAGCATTCAGTCGTGTATGCGCCTGCGCTTGGGTCAAGCCATGCAGGTCAAGCGCCATTTCCCGCAATTCCTCGACGGTTTCGCCCTGAGTGGCGATGGCGTGCCCTAGCGCGGTGGCCACAAAGCCGCCGTCCGCTTCATCCTCATGCACTTCAAAGATGATCTCTTCCATAAGCGGCATAT
>JANOFD010000796.1:0-1344 GCA_031413455.1 Rhodobiaceae bacterium | reverse complement strand
ATGTTGGCAATGGTGATGGGGTTGGGCGTGACGTCCGCATTGGCGCTTTGGGCGCCAAAGCCCGCGAGCTGGATGAGGTGCAACATGGGCCTTAATTGTCCGTGTTGGCGTTGGTCGCGTAAAACAACGCTACGCCGTGCAGCCTGGCATCGATGGCCAGCGTGTCGGCGGCGTCGGTTGCCAGGCGGAAAACCTCGAGGATGGCGACGTCGCTTTCCGATGGTGTCCCGGCTAAGGTCAGCGGTCCAGTTTCGGGAGAGCGGTAAAGATCGTTGGTGGTACCGCCGGTGTCGGTGATTTGCACGGTGCTGCCGAAGCTTGCGTCCAGCGCATCATCGTCGGAGACCGCGACGCCGCGGATGCCCCAGACGACGTTGAAATTCGTGGCGGCGGCGGCGTGCGACCAGACGAAGACGGCGCTCAAGGCGCCTTCGTTCCAGCCCTTGGGCATTTGCACGCTGACCTGCGCGTACTCAACGAGCGTGGCGTCGAAGTCGAGCGTGCGCAGCATGACTTTGTTGGTGGAAAGCTCCAGCGTGCCGGAGGCGGCGCCGCCGGTGGTGCGTGAGAGCATTGCTGAGGCCGGCAACCAGATTGTGTGTTTGCCGATGCCGAACTCCGCCAATGGTATCCGGTGCAAGGTGCCGTCGGAGGTCTTTCGCGCCATGACTTCAAAGGTGGTTTGATCGGCGGGTGTCGTGTCTGTTGCGCCGGCGATGGCGACGGAGAAAAAGTTCGGCACCGGCACCTTGTTCGAGGCGCCCGCTTCCGAGGTGTCGATGAAGGCCACAAAGTCGGCGTGGGCGCCGCCGGTTGCGTCTGTCGTCAGCAGGTTCAGGTCGATGGCGCTGCCGATGCCGAGCGTTGCGCGCGCGGTTGCGGCGTCGGGATCGTCGAGCAGGGTTGCCACGAACGACGAGACGGTCTGCAGTGGCAGGCTGACTGCTGCTTTGAGTTCGTAGGCGTCGCCGGTGCTGGTGATGCCCAGTAGCTGATTGGCGTTTGGCGGCCTTGGTTCCGGTAGCGCGAGTTCGCTCAAAGGGCTGCCCACGGGTAGGCGTGGCGTGCGAGCGATGAGTTCGCGCAGCGTTTGCATTTCGGCGGTGAGTTTGTCGAGCTGGGCTTCAATGTTTTCAGCGGCAAAGGCGCCGGAGGCCTGGAGGTCGAGCTCCTGGGTCAAGGGCATGTCGCGCAGGATAACGATGGTGGCGCCAGCCGGTGGGGCCACAGTGAACACAAGATTGCCGGTGCCCGGATAGGCCGCGATGTCCAGCGTGTAGTCGGTCGTTAACGCCTGTGCAATGTCCGTTTGGCTGGAAGCCTCGCGCCGGTAGACTTTCAGAT
>JANOFD010000795.1:0-6654 GCA_031413455.1 Rhodobiaceae bacterium | reverse complement strand
GGCTTGATCTCGTGGAAAATCGTTTCGTCGGCATGAAGTCACGCGGCGTTTATGAAACGCCGGGGGGCACGATCATGCTTGCCGCACACCGCGCCATGGAAAGCCTGACGCTGGATCGTGAGGCAGCACATCTCAAAGACTCGTTCATGCCGCGCTACGCGGAACTGATTTACTACGGCTTCTGGTTTGCGCCGGAGCGCGAGATGCTGCAGGCGATGATCGACAAGAGCCAGGAGTATGTCAGCGGCACGGTGCGCATGAAGCTTTACAAGGGCAATGCGACCGTCGTCGGGCGGGCGTCGCCGAATTCGCTGTACCGGCAGGACTATGTGACGTTCGAGAAAGACAGCGTCTATAACCAGAAAGACGCGGAAGGGTTCATCAAGCTGAACGCGCTACGGCTGCGATTGCTGGCGGCGCGGAACCAGGCAGTGAAGAAGAGCTAAATCCAAACGGAGAGCTCTCCAAAATACGGGAAAAATATTACCGGAAAACGGGAAGCTTTTAACCAAAAATCGGGATTTTACTCCTCGCGTCACCCCCCTTCCCCCGCTTGCGCTACCGCATGCACACAATTATTCACTCAGTTCCGCACTTTTAAATACTGTGTCACCCCGTGCGCGGTGCGGCATCCTTCATGCTGCGCCGCAGACACGGGGCCCATACGAGGTGTGGGGCGCAAGGCACTTTTGGAACCAGGCACAGATTTTTGGCGGTGAGGCTGCACCCGGGCGGGTCCCGCATCAGCGCAGCAGCACAAGAGTGCTGCAGCGCGCGCGGGATGACATCGCTTTTTGTATTGGAGATATGTGCGCTAAAGCTCGTCCCAGTAGATCTCAAACACGTTGCCGTCGGGATCGGTGATGCGGGCGGCGAAGAAATTGTGTTCGTCGAAGGCGACGGGGACGCCCAGATGTTGGGCCCAGGCTTCGACGGCGGACTTTGATTCCACGCGGAAACCGAAGTGGAAGGCGTCGCCGGCCTGAAGCGGATTGCCCTTGTTGAAGAATATGGAGATCCCGGGGCCGACGAGGACGTTGCCGCGGCACTCAAGGTTCAAGCGCTCCGCGTACCATTGCGCCAGCACTTCGGGGTCGTTGGTCGGGATATTCAGGTGGTCGAGCCACAAGGCTGGCAAAGTTTTCATGATCTAAAGCTCCGCAGGGGGGCTCATACCAGCCTGCGCGAAGGCCGCCAATACGGTGTTTCGGAGCAGGCAGGCGCGCGTCATAGGGCCAACGCCGCCGGGTACGGGGGTTATGGCAGAAGCGTGGCCTTTCACCTCGTCAAAGGCGACGTCGCCAAACAATTTTGGCTTGAGGCCTGGCTGGTCGAGGCGGTTCATGCCGACGTCGATGACGATGGCGCCGGGCTTGACCCAGCCGCCTTTGACCATCTCAGCGCGCCCGACGGCCGCGACCAAGATGTCGGCTGAGCGGGCAATGGCGGCCAAATCCCTGGATCTGGAATGGGCAATTGTAACAGTGCAATTTTCTTGCAGCAGCAATTGCGACATTGGTTTGCCGACAAGCTGCGACCTGCCGATGACGACGGCGCTGAGGCCGTCGAGTTTGGGGCGCACCGACTTGATCAACATCAGGCAGCCTTGTGGCGTGCAGGAGACGAGGCCCGCACGGCCGCTGGTCAGACGGCCTGCACTGAGCGTCGTCAAACCATCAACGTCTTTGTCCGGAGAAAGGGTGTCGAGGATTGCGTCCTGCCGGATTTGGGCTGGCACCGGGAATTGGACAAGCACGCCGTGGACGGACGCGTCGTCGTTGAGTTCGCGAACCACGTCGAGGACTTCGGCCTGGGTGGCTGTGGCAGGGAGTTTGATGTCGCGTGAGTTGATGCCGGCTTCGCGTGCATCGCTGACTTTGAGGCGGACGTAGATTTCGCTCGCCGGGTCGTTGCCGACCAGCACGACCGTGAGGCCTGCGGCTATGCCCTGGCGCTTTTTGAAGTCCGATGCGGCTTGCTGCACGCGCGCTCTAACGGTGGCGGCGAAGGCTTTGCCGTCGATGATGTGTGCCGTCATGCTTTCCTCTACAGCAATGCGCCGGTCAGTGTCCGGATGACCAGGATTTGTACCACTTGAAGGCCCAGCAAGAGCACAATGGGAGAGATATCCAGGCCGCCAAGGTCGGGCATGAAGCGGCGAATGGGGCGCAGCAGCGGCTCAGTCAATTGGCCGCAGACATATTGAATGTTGCGAATTGCGGGGCTGTAGGGGTTCACGACGTTGAAATTTATCAACCAGCTGAGGACCACGGACACGACAATGATCCAGAAATAAATCTGCACTGCCAGATTGATGATGAAAATCAAGAGAGAGATCACGTTGGTTTCCGGGTGCTGTTGGAATCAAAACCTTCAGGGGGCAAGATAGCCTGGTTTTAGCGTCGCATGACACGGGTCTTCTCACCTCCTGCAACCTCCAAACTCGTGCGGCCAAGGGATTATCCCCAAAACCCCAAGCACGCACACGGGGCTGCGATATAATATTTTCGATTTGTTAAGCTTCGAATGACAATCGCTGCACCGGAATTTAACCGCACCACAGCTAGGATTCGGCTTCGGCGGCGCCTGCGCGCGGCCTGGAATTTTATCGAGCCGAGCCGCCCATGGCCCCAGTTTCATCGCCCCCCGTACCTCGGGCTCACGCACGCCCACTCAACGGCCGCGCCACGCTTGCGAAGATTAGAACATCGGTCTTTGTAGGCCTCACGCTTTTTGCCGCTATCTGCGCGACCGTCGGCTATCTCTTCCTCAGCGGGACCCAACAAAACGATGACCTGCCCGGCAAGATGACGCCGTCCTTCGAGTTTCGCGCCACGCTCCAAAAGCTCGTGCAAATCGTTCAGGACGCGGAAGGCGGCGTCGGGAGTGTAATTCTGTCGGGTGACCAAACGGCCTACACCACCTACCGTCAGCGCCACCAAGCACTTGCAGCGCACTGGACGCGAATCGAAAGCCTATTCGACGGCCACCGCGGCCATGGACACGACGCCGCGCACCGGGCGCGGCTCGCCGGTCTTGTACACCAAAAACTAGCTGTCATGAACGGCGTCGTGGCGGCGCGAAAGTCCGGTGGCATGGCCGCGGCCATGGCGCTCGTCAACACCGGACGGGGACTGGCGCTAACCGCGGAAATCACCAAAGCGATCCAACATCCGATTGCCGAGGAAGTACTGGTCGCCCAATCGATGCTTGCGGACCAAAGCGCCAAAGTCCGTTCGACAGCGAATGCCGGCCTCCTGATCCTCGCGACATTCTTCGTCGTCGTCTTAGCCGCCGCTTTTCTCATCCTGCGTTTGATTGCGCGAAACCTCGCTGCCGAGCAGCGCGCGCGCGACAAGCTCGTGCGCAAGCAAGAATTGCTTGCGGCGCTAAGCGAAGCACAAGCGGCCTTCATCGCGACGTGCGACATCAAGACAATTTCCGAGACTCTGCTCGCGGTCTTGCTCCGGACAACCGGCAGCGAGTACGGATTTATCGGCGACGTGTTGTTGCGGTCCGACGGCAAGCCGTACTTAAAGACACATGCGATCACGAACATCGCCTGGAACGCGGAAACGCGAAAGTTCTACGACGACAACGCGCCAAAGGGCATGGAGTTCAGCAACCTCAAGACGCTGTTTGGTGTCGCGATGACGTCGGGAGAACCGGTGATTGCCAACGATCCGGCGAACGACCGCCGCCGTGGCGGCTTACCGTCGGGACACCCGCCGCTGAACGCGTTCCTTGGCGTTCCGATCAAGGCGGCCGGCGGCGTGGTTGGTATGGTCGGCATTGCGAATCGCCAGGGTGGCTACGACAGCGCCCTTGTCGAGGACTTCAGTTCCTTTTTTACGGCGATCGGCACATTGATCCTAGCCTATCGCGCCGAAATCGCGCGCCGCGAAGGTGAAGCAGCACTCGCTGCAGCGCTTGCCGACTCCCAAGCCAGCAAATTCCGCCTGAACGCCTTTACCGACCTGTCCAACGATTGGTTCTGGGAAGCGGATTCGGACTGCGTCGTCGGAAGCGTCACCGCAAGCAGCAATTCGCCCACTTCCATCGACTTGCAGCAATTCGTCGGCATCCGCATGGGCATCGACCGCACGCCGGGCATCGCCGACGACGACTGGCTGATGGTCTCGACCGCCGTTACGGAGCGCAAGCCGTTCCGGCAGTTCACGTTCAAAGTTCGCGACCGGGCCGGCAAGGATCACACGTTGACCAGTGCGGCCAAGCCCATCCTCGATGCGGCGGGCGGGTTTGTCGGCTACATCGGCACGGCGCGCGACATTACCGCCGAGATCCAGGCGCGCACCGCGCTCGACGAGGAAAAATTGAAACTCGTTCACGCGCTGGAGGTGGCACCCGGTGGCATCTCGATCATCGACACGAACGGGATTTTCCTAAGCTCGAACAGCGAAGCGCGCGATGCCCGCACCCGAGATGGCCAGTACTCGCAACCCGGCAGGCCCTACGCGGCAATGCTCGATGAAGCAATCGCGCGCGTTGGCGCCGAGGTGGCGGACGACCCCAACCCGCCGACGGGCAAGCGCCTCTACGAGCGACTGCGCGAATGCGGACCGCAGTTTGAGGTCCGCATCGGCCGGCGTTGGTATCTTGTGCGCTCCGCCCGTCTTGCCGACGACAGTCTCGTCGTCGGTTCGTCGGAGGTCACGAACATGAAAGCACGAGAGGAAGCCCTAACACAAGCCAGACTGGCGGCGCGCGAAGCAACTCGCCAAGCGCAGGAAAGTGAAACGCGCTTCAGCGAATTCGCCGACACCTCCTCGGATTGGCATTGGGAGACGGATATCGACCTCGTCCTTACCTCCATCGTCGCAGGCAAGCACGCCTCTCTTCAGATAGACACAAAGCCTTTCCTGGGTAGGCGCGCCCTGGAATTCAAACCGCCTGGCATGTCGGAGGCCGATTTTCTTCGGCGGAATGAGGCGCTCGCACGGCGCGCACCCTATCGCGATGTTCGCTTTCAAGTGCCCGATTCCAATCAATGCGTCCACATGGTCTCAAGTTGCGCCACGCCGCGATTCAGCCCCGATGGCGAGTTTCTCGGATACCGCGGGACGACCCGGGACATCACAGCCGAAGTCGAAATGCGCGCTGCATTCGACGCGACGCAAAAGCACCTTCTAGAAGCAATCGACGCGGCACCTGGCCTTTTTGTTCTCATCGACCCCGCGGGCAATTACGTCGCCGCGAACGCGGGTGCGGGGAGCATACATCAATTGTACGCGGCTTTGCCGGTGCCCGGTGAACGCTATGTCGGCGTATTGCAGCAACTGGTCGATCAAGCAGGTATCAGGTTCGCCGACGGTAGCCTCGCTGAAAGTGGCGAAGCGATCTACCACCGATTGAAGGCGTGCGGTGATCCGTTCGAGTTAAAGGTTGGTGACGCATGGCTCCTGGTTCGATCGGTCGCGTTGGCGCACGGATCAATTGCGGTCACGGCGACGGATATCACCACAATAAAAACGCATGAACGCGAGCTCACCCAAGCCAAGGAAACGGCCGAACTCGCCAGCCGCTACAAGACCGAATTCCTGGCCACGATGAGCCACGAACTGCGCAATCCGCTGACCTCGATCATCGGCGCCCTCGGCATCGTCGTTGCCAACCCCGGCGGCGCGTTGCCCGACAAAGTGACCCGTCTCATGACGATTGCGCTCGATAACAGCCGCCGTCTCGTCAAGCTGATCGGCGAGATCCTTGATGTCGAGAAGATCGAATCCGGCCTCGCGACCTTCAACGTTGCGCCGCTGAAGCTGCTCGACACTGTACGCCTCGCAGCGGACGTAATGCGCGGCCTGGCGGCGAGCCGAGGGATTTCCATCCTGCTCGATCCTGGTTCGTCGCACGACGTGATCCGCGGCGATCCCGACCGCCTGCAACAGGTCGTGATCAATCTGCTCTCGAACGCGATCAAATTCTCCCCGCCCAATGGCGAGGTCGGCGTGTCAGTCAGGCGGGCGGACACCAATCTGCGCCTGTCGGTCGCCGACCGCGGCCCAGGTATTCCACAAGAGTTCCAGAACCGCATCTTCGCACGCTTCGCCCAAGCCGGCGGCACGGCAACACCGGCGGAGGAAGGCTCCGGCCTTGGCCTTTCGATCGCCAAATCGATCGTCGATCAGCTCGGCGGCACGATCTCGTTCGAAACGGCGGAAGGCCAAGGCACGACATTCCATGTCGACCTGCCTCTGATTGCGCCCCCGCCTGGCCAGCAGGAGGCCGCATGACCAGGTACCGCATCATCTACACAGACGATGAGCCCGACATCCGCGAGATCGCGGCGCTCGCGCTCGAAATGGACCCGGATTTTGAAGTCAAGACCTGCGAGAGGGGCGAAGCCGCGATCGAGCTAGCCGCGCGTTGGCACCCGCATCTGATCCTGCTCGACTACATGATGCCGGGGCTCGACGGGCCCGGCACGCTCGAACGACTTCGCCGGACGCCGGGTATCGCCGAAACACCGGTCGCCTTCGTCACCGCGCGCATTCAATCCCACGAAGTGGCACGGTTGTTCGCGCTCGGCGCCACAGGTGTCCTGCCCAAGCCGTTCGACGCCATGACCTTGGCTGCGACCGTGAAGAAATATCTACCCGCATGACCAAGACCCTTCTCGCTGAACGCATCGCC
>JANOFD010000794.1:0-4375 GCA_031413455.1 Rhodobiaceae bacterium | reverse complement strand
GCGACCAGCACGACTTCGAGGCCAGGGTGACTCTGGCGCGCGATGGACTCCAAAGCGAGGGCAAGCGAATCCCGGGCCATGCTCCGGACAATGATGCTGACCGAAGGATTGTGGGATCCCAAGGTGGGGCGCCATGACTACGACAATCAGGACTCCAGCGCCGCCAGGCAGGCGTCACGCACCGCGTTCATGCTGCCCACGCCCGCCACCTTGCGGTAGCGCGGTGCGTCCGGCGTACTGGCCGCGCTCCAGCGGGAGTAGTAGTCGATCAGCGGCTCGGTCTGCCGGTGATAGACGGCAAGGCGGTTGCGCACGGGTGGATGATCGTCAATCGCGGTGAGCGGGCCATGAGTTCGCGTAGCGTTTGAATTTCGGCCGCGAGTTTGTCGAGCTGGACTTCGATGTTTTCAGCGGCAAATGCGCCGGAGGCCTGGAGGTCGAGCTCCTGGGTCAAGGCCATGTCGCGCAGGATAACGATGGTGGCGCCGGCCGGCGGGGCCACAGTGAACACCACATTACCGGTGCCCGGATAGGCCGCGATGTCCAGCGTGTAATCGGTCGTTAAGGTCTGTGGAATATCGACTTGGCTGGCCGCCTCGCGCCGGTAGACTTTCAGATCGCTGGGTGCCCAAATTTTGAAGGGCACAGGAAAGTTTTGCGTGCTGCCATTTCCGGCATAAGCAATTCGTGAAGCAATTGAGTTTAAGGTCATTGTCTACTCCTGAGTATGAAGTGGCAGATCTATGAGTGTTGCTTGGTTCGTCTGTGCGAAAGAGCAGGTGTTCGGGCCCTATTCGCACGAGCTCATGCGGGACTATGTTGCGCAGAAGCGGATCGGGCAGCGGTCGATGGTACGCTTGGGTGAAGCGGGCGAATTCATGCCCGCCGAGACGCATGCGGCACTGGTGCGTCTGTTTGAAGTCGAAGATGTCACTTCGTCATCGACGGACGCGAAAACGGGGACGGATACGAAATCTGACCGCCATGTGCGGACCGAGCGAACCCGCAGCAGCGATGCGGACAATACGAAAGTCTCGAATTTCGCCGTGATCGCGGATTTTCGTTCAGGCTCGATGTTGAAATTCGAAGGCGAGATCAAGAAACTGGGCCGGGTCTTCCGCGTCAATCCAAACGTGTGGTTGCTGCAATGCGAGCAGACTTCCAACGCGATCAAGCAAGCCCTGGCACCTCATGTTGGCGCCGCCGATCCGCTGCTGATCATCGATGCCGCTCGCAATAGCCTGGCGTGGCATAATTTCGACGCCTTTCAAGCGGCGCACGTGCGGGATTTATGGAAGCTGCCGCACGAGCGGGGGTGAGGTGCGAACTACTTCCCCTCGCTCAGTTCCGCACTTTTAAATTTTGTGTCACCCCGTGCGCGGTGCAGCATCCTTCATGCTGCGCCGCAGACACGGGGCCCATACGAGGTGCGGGCAAGGCGCTTGTGGAACCAGGCAATGATTTTTGACGGTGAGGCTGCACCTGGGTGGGTCCCGTGTCTGCGAAGCGGCACAAGAGTGCCGCATCGCGCACGGGATGACGGCGATTTTTGTATTGGAGATGTGTGCATGCGGTAGCGCCACGCGGAGGAAGGGCTATCTCTATTTCTTAGCGCTTCTGCCTTGGGAGAAGCTGGCCCGCCACTTTGGCGGGACTGATGAGGGCCCTACCCCTCGCCCACCGAGATCACAGGTATGATCGAAAGGATGTCCAGCGGCAGGGGTTCGGTTTGGCGAATGGTTAGCCTTGCGTCCTGGTCGAAGTCTGTCGCGGGCGATTATACCTATGCGGCGCTTGCAGTTTTCGCTGAGCCGCTGGCGCTCGAGATTGGCAACATCCCTGTGATCAAGCGTTTGTACGCCCGCATGAACCCTTCGCCGGGATCGGCGGTGAATTTGAGGTAAGTGTGAGACTGATGTCGCGCTTTCACGGCGAATGGAATCCATTCCCCGTCAAGACAAAGTCTACCGTTCGCCGCAACGCGAAGGCCCGGCGCCCGCGACAGTAAAGCGCCACCTTCGGACAGGTTTTCGATGGTGACTGAGCCCGACGCCTCACCATCGAATTTGCCCTCGCAGTTTACGCGGAAGCGATCTTTGCGCCGTCGATCGACAGGTGAAGACGACGTGCGAATGATTCGCACGATCAAGGCTTGCAGCTCCTCAATCTCGCGCGCCACCTCGCCGGTATCCGCTTGAACTGCTTTTGCGCGATTGCCGCTGTCTTCGGCTTCGGCCGATACATGGGCGATCGACGCGGACACTCCATTGACGGCCTCAGCCGTTTGCGAAACACTGCGCGCAATCTCATCTGTCGCTGCGCTTTGTTCTTGGATTGCTGCGGCAATGGAGGTGGAGATGCTGTCCATTTTCCCCACGCGCTCGTCGATTTCGTTGACGGCGCTCACAGCGGTTTTAGTTACTTTTTGAATTTCGTCGATTTGTCTGCGAATGTCATCGGTCGAGCGCGCTGTTTGGGTCGATAGCTGTTTAACCTCGTTGGCAACAACTGCGAATCCCTTGCCGGCTTCACCCGCGCGTGCCGCTTCAATCGTTGCGTTCAACGCCAACAAGTTCGTTTGACTGGCAATCTCTCCAATAATGTTCGCAACATCGCCAATTCGGCCGATCGCCGTCGACAATTGGTCAATGATCTGCCGCGTGTGCTGACTGGCCACTACGGCTTGATTTGTCGTGCTGATCGAGTCGGTTGCACGCATGGCGATTTCTTTGATCGATGCCGTCATTTCCTCGGTGGAGGCGGCAATCGCGTTGGCGGCCCCCCCGGGCTTGCTCGGTTGCGGCGTTCACGCTGGCGGCGGTTGCCGATACGCGTGACGCCGACGAGAGCATTTCCGCTGCCTGAACGCCCACAGCCTGTATCCGCTTCGCAGTTCCAGCGATAGCAGAACCAAGCTGCGACTCGACTGCCTCAGCAAGTCTCTCTAAGGCCGTTTGCATACCGGCTCGCGCTTGCTTTTCCTGCTCTATTTGTTGTTCACGGAGTTGTGCAATCTCCAGTGTCTTTTGTTTGAATATGTCGACAGCGCGCGCCATATCACCGATCTCATCGCGGCGGCCGGTGCCGGGAATGGAGAGCTCAGTATCGCCTTTGGCGACGGCGCCCGTAATTTGTGCCATCTCCACCATCGGCTTGATCATGCCCGACCTGATGACATACAGGATTGCCAAAACGAGCAACAGGGTGCCGAATTCCAGGCTCCACACCATTGCCGTGTAAGCGGTCTCCTCCGACGCCGCCCCGGCCTCGATCTGTTGATTGGACTTGGTAGCCGCCACTACCACTTGATCGATGATGGCGCGATGCTTCGTGTAGTGGTCTTGTATTTGCGAATACGATATTCGAGCGGCTTCAATATCGCCGCGTTTGAGGGACGGAAGAAACTTCGACTCGACCTCTGTCCAAAACCGGACGACGTGGGTGTGCGATTCGCTCGTGAGCAACTCTTTCATGTGCGGGACTAAGTCTTGCTGAAGCCAGTATTCTTGCCGAGTGTCGTATTCCTTGTGCAACTGAGCGAGCCGGTTGGCGTGGTCGGCGGTTGATTGCGGGTCGTTGAGCGCCAGGGTTGTTTCAAGATAGGCTTCAAGCACATAGGCTGGTGGTGGAAGTATGTCGGCAATCAGATCCTTTCCGAGTACAATTTGGCTATAGAGTGGGCCGCCAACTCTCAATTTCTCGAGTGCGAGCGCGTTGAGCAGCGCGACTGCAACAAAGCTCAGGCCAAGCACTGAGCCCGCGATCAACATCAGCCGACTAAAACGAATCCGTCCAAACATTTGGTGCCTCACACATTTTCGCCTGGCACACAGGGGCAACGAAGCGCTGCGCTTGGACCTGGACTTGGAACATGGAGTGGTTTGGTTACCGACGAGTAAACAAAGGCTTGGTCACAATCAAACCGTAAGGGAAATTCACGTAGCGACTTTATGTGTTGTAGGAAAGCAACGGGCACACTCGAACCGGAGCGTGCACAATCCTCAAATTATCTGTGGCATGCCGCGTAAGATGGCCGGAGCCCTTTTGGGAACATCCTTTCATCCCTCACTCACCGAGATCACGGGTATGATCGAGAGGATGTCCAGCGGCAAGGGTTCGGTTTGGCGGATGGTGAGGCGGGCGTCCTGGTCGAAGTCGGTGGCGGGATAAATGTCGAAGTCGCCGGAGCGCAGCGGCGGCGAGGCATCCATGGGGTCGGCGAGATCACGGCGGATGAGGTGTTCCATTTGCGCCTCGTTACCGGGGCCCGCCTCACCGCCCATCGAATTGTGCACGCGCACGGTGAGCCGCGAGATGCGTTTGGTTTTGCCCTGGGCTCCGCCCAATGCGGGGACATCGAGGCGCAGGGTGCGCA
>JANOFD010000793.1:0-3897 GCA_031413455.1 Rhodobiaceae bacterium | reverse complement strand
ATCTGGCTGATGTATGCAAGTTCTTCGAGAGTCATGGCGGGATGTCCTAAACGGTTTTGCCTGGCTGCACGAAAGACAATCGATAGTGGGGCAGCAAATCCGTCCACACCGGCAGCGTCGCCGCCTCTGCGGCAAGGCGCTTCGACAGATAGGTACAGAACTCCGCGTTCCCGACCTTGGAGGCTTCCTCCCACCACATCCGCCCGCCCGGCGTGTTCAGGATGGCAAGGCACGCCAGGACATAGCCCTCGTGTGATGTGGGATGGATGAGACCAGAGCGATGCTGGAAAAACACGCCTTCGACAATATGTTGCAGACTGAAACCCCAAGCGTTGAAGCGGGCCTGCTGAAAGCGATCGAGGCTGCGAAAGTCCTGAAGCCCCGCGCTGATGGTGTCAAACCACGCCTGGTCCTGAACGCCAGAAATCCACCAGTCGCGCGTCTGGTTCAGAACATCGCGTTGGGCATTGCCGCGCTCGATCGCATGGGTCTGGCGCATTTGAAAGCCGACGAACGCCAGCGAGGCTGTGACCAGCAACAGCCCCAGTACCTGCGCAACCAGGCCAAACTCCTCCAGGCTCATCTTGTCTCCCCCACGGCATTGTTTCGTTCGCTGCCATCGGGTTAGCACAATCTGCCCCCGTTTCTAAAACATCCCCGCGCCGCCGCCCACTTCTTCCCCGGATAAATGCGCGCTGAAAATCGGCAGCTTTTGAAATTGTCCGGCTTTGGCTTGATCGCTGTTACGTATTTGTGTATGTAAGTGGTATGAACAAGTCCATCAGCATTCGCGATCTGCAAAAAATGAGCGCCAAGACGATTGAAGCGCTGGATGGGCCGACGCCGGTCAAGGCGGGAGACCGGACTGTCGGTGCGCTGTTCCCGCTGAAGAAAACGGATCCGAAAAAGCTGCGCGCCATTCTTTTGGAAGCCGAAGCGTGGGCAAAAACGCGCGACGTCAAGGCGGATGACGCGGCGCTCGAACGATATGGCCCGGTGGACAAAACCGATTGGTCGTTCGCGGCGATGAAGCGAACCAAGACGCAGACCAAGCGCAAAAAATGAGACGTCCGAGCGAGGCGCTCGTTGTTGATGCGTCGATCTTGATCGCAATGGTCAGGGGCCGAGGCTCGCAGGCGCTGACCCTGGCAAGCAAGCATCACCGATTGCTGGTGACTGATGTTGGCGTCGAAGAGGCGCGAAAGCGTATCGAGTTCGGCATGAAGGCGCCCGAACGCATTCCAGCACTTCATTCGGCAATTGCGCTGATGAGCCGGATCGCCGTGGATAGCCTGTCGTCCGAGGGGGCCGATGTGTTTCTTCGGGACGCAGTCGCGAGCCGGAATGGATCGGTCGCGGACGCGCACATTCTTGCTTGCGCATGGGCGTTCGATGCCGACATCTGGAGCTTTGATCGCGACTTTGCCGGAACCGGCGTTGCCAGCTGGTCCACAGCCAACCTCATGCGGGCGCTTGAGCAAGCGTGGTGAGCGGTGAGATTTGTTGTGCCCCTTTCGAAAAAAGAGGTACAACGCGCGCCTGTTTGTTGGCCTGGATGTGGGACTGGCGCGTTGGAGGCTCCCTCATCCGTCACGGGCCTCGACGTGCGACCCGCGCCACCTTCTCCCGCTTGCGGGAGAAGGGCTAGAGGCGTTTTTTGGTTTGGAGCTTTTAACCTCACATGCGTGCACACATCATGTCCAAAAATCCCAATTACGATTTCGCCATTATTCGCCATGGCCAGAGTGAGGCCAACAAGCTCAATATTTTTACCGGGTGGCGCGATAGTCCGCTTTCAGAGCAAGGCGTGAATGAGGCGCGGGCCTCGGGCAAGTTGTTGCGGGCGGAGGGGTTTCATTTCGATCTTGCCTTTACCTCGCTGCAGAGCCGGGCGATCAAGACGCTGTGGCTGGTGCTGGAAGAAATGGATCTGATGTGGATTCCGGTTCGTACCCATTGGCAGTTGAACGAGCGGCATTACGGAAATTTGCAGGGCAAGAACAAGATCGAGGCGGTTGAGAAATTCGGCGAGGCTCAGGTCAACAAGTGGCGGCGCGGCTATGATACGCGACCGCCGTTGGTGGAGCTTGACAGTCCGGACTATCCCAAATTTGATCTGCGCTATCGCGGCGTGCCCGAAGCGCTGTTGCCGCGCGGGGAAAGCCTGAAAGATGTGTCGGCGCGGGTGCTGCCGTTCTGGCAGAGCGAGATTTTGCCTTTGATCCAGCAGGGGCAGAAAATTCTGATAGCGGCCCACGGCAATTCGCTGCGCGCTCTGCTGAAACATCTGGAGCAGATTTCGGAAGACGCGATCGAGTCGATTAACATTCCGACCGGATTGCCGAGGCTCTATACGCTCAACGACACCGGCTTAGCGAAGGACGCAAGCTATCTGGGCAAAGCCGAGGACGTAAATGCCAGGATACAATCGGTTGCAAATCAAACGAAGCGCGTCTGAGAGTTGCCGAGCCGTTTAACCGAGATGGCGTAGTGTTGCGTTAAGACTTGTATGAGGTGATTCTGATCACTTCAGTGTGGTGAGTATCTGATGGCGCGTCTTGGGTGTGGTCTGGTCAAACGAATGGTGCTGGCGGTAGCCGCTGTTGCCATTGCGGCGCCCTTGGCTGGTGCCGACACTGCCACCAATCCGCTTGAAAAACTCGAAGCCATTGAAAGCCAAGTGCGCGAGGATCGTCAAAAAGTCGAAGGCCTGCACCGGTCTGCTTCACAGCTGGTACGCGAACAAGGTCTGTTGCGCCAACGGCTCATTCAAGCGGCAGCGGTGGCACAGGCTCAGGAGCGCGAGCTCAATTCAGTCGAACAACGATTGGCGATGCTTGAGACGCGCGAGACTACAGCCTTGCGTGCGCTTGAGGGACAACGCTCAAAGCTGGCGAATTTGCTGGCCGTGCTACAGCGGATTGGCCGTGAGCCGCCACCCGCACTGGTCGTGCGGCCCCACGACGCCACGGCGGCGGCGCGATCTGCGATGTTGCTCGCGATGGTGGTTCCTGCGGTGCAAACCGAGGCAAAACGGCTTGGAAAAAATCTTTCCGTGCTGCGCGATCTGCGCCACCAAACAACTGAAGAAAGGCTGAAGGTTGCGGCGGTATCCAGTGCGCTCGAAAAAGACCGAAACGCCCTGACGCAAATGATGGCGCAGCGCCGGACGCTGGCGGAGCAAACCATTCAGAATTTGCAGTCGACCAAGGCCCGAATCCAGGGGCTGGCGACAGAGGCGACCGACCTGCGTGCCTTGATTGCCAGCTTGAACGAAGATGCAAGCAGACCAGAAATCCGCGGTTCGGGCGCGATTGTCACAAATCAGATTGCCTCGGCGGGGGCGGCCCGAATTGCTCCCTTGGACGGTTTTAAGGGACGCTTAAAATTGCCCGCTAACGGTCAATTGGCGGCAAATTTTGGCTCAGCGGACGGCTCAGGCGGGCGCCTGCCGGGCATTTACCTCGATACTTTGCCGGGTTCCGGGGTCAATTCTCCGTGTGATGGCAAAATAATGTTCGCCGGACCCTTCCGGGGCTACGGTCAAATGTTGATCATTGCGGCGAACGGTGGCTATCATGTTTTGTTAGCTGGTCTGACACGTATTGATGGAGTTCAGGGCCAAGTGGTGCTTGCAGGCGAACCTCTGGGACGAATGGGACCGGGACGCGCGCAGGGCCAGGTCCCGGCACAGCAAGGGGATGGCAGAGATATCGCTCGTGGCAAGAGACTTTACATAGAGTTTCGCCATAATGGTGTCCCGGTCGATCCTGTACCGTGGTTTGCAGCACTCAGAGAAAGGGTAAGTGGATAATCCATGAAGAAGTTAGTTCTTGCCGTCGTTGCGGCACTCGGCGGCGCTGCTGCAACAATTGTGTTCACGCAGGCCATTGCCGG
>JANOFD010000792.1:0-11230 GCA_031413455.1 Rhodobiaceae bacterium | reverse complement strand
ACTTCGCCCAGTTCGTAGACGTTGCGATAGCCGTAGCCGTAGAGGTTGATGAAGGTTTGGATGTTGAGGGACAGCGGCGCGCTTTTGATAACCACGGGGGCGACGTCGTTTTCGAAATTGTTGTTGCAGTAGATGAGGATGCGCGTCCTGGGGTCTCTGATCGCGGCGGCAAGTGCGGGGGCGGTGAAATCGGTCAGGCTGATATTGAGCGCGCCATCGATGTGGCCTTGCTTGAAAGCGGCGGCGGAGCGGGCGTCGAGGATGATGGTGTTGGGCTCGCGCGCCATCGCCTGAAATTTCGCAAGGCTGACAAGGCGGCCGGCGCGATAGGCGTGAACTTCGCGCGTGAGTGTTTGGAAGGCCGCGAAATCGATTTGCTCTTGCGTGTTGGCGCGCGGGCCGGGGTTTGGCGCGGCGGCGTGGGCGATAAAGGCGGCGCTCAGAAGAGTTGCGAATAAAACGAGAATGCGTGTCATGGGCCGGTCTCCAAAGGTTGCTACCCAAGAAGCCCTGCTCATTTGGCGGGAATGAGGCGGCGGTGCGGCGGAAGTTGGGGTGTGGCGCGTCCGCATGACGCGACGGCGCTCATCTATAGGCGAGGCACCAGCCGGGGGCATTTAGGAATGTGCGGTCGTCGGCGATGTCGATGTGGCGGTAGAGGCGGGTGACTTCGGTCATGCGGCCAGTGGCGAGCGCTTGGGCGAGGGCGCGTTCCGACGTCGCGTCGCGCGCGCCAGCGCAAGGGAAGACGGCGACGGGTGAGATCCAGCGTGCGAAGAATTCGTCGCCGCGGCGCGAGATTAGAAAGACCGAGCCGGACGCGGCCATCTTGGCGGCGCTGTCCCTCTCCGTCGAGAAGCTGTGGTCCGTCGTCAGCGGCAGGATCAGGCGGCCGCCGTCGGCCAAGCGGTCGAGCCAGAGTTCGGCGGGGCGCGTCGCGCCGGCGTTGACGTAGATTAGATCGGCATGCGCGAACGATGTGGCGGCGCCGTCGCCTTCGACGATCACGACATTGGCGCGGTCGGAGAGATTGCGCCCGGCAAGGGCTGCGAGGGCTGCATCGACTTCGATGCCAGTGACGCGGCCCGCGGTGCCTGCGAGTTCGGCCATGATGGCGGTGTAATAGCCGCCACCCGTGCCGATGTGGACGACATGTTCGCCCGCGGCCAGCTTGGCGCAAGCGAGCAGATGGGCGTGGAACGAAGGCTGGCCGTTGTTGATCTCGCGCGACGGCACCAGCCCGACGAGATCGTCCGTGTAGAGATAGACCGGATCGGCGCTGGGCGTGCGGACGTAGTTGCGGAAGGCGCGCGCGATGGGCCAGGGGCCCGGCGGCAGAAACTCCTCGCGCTTGATGCGGGCGAAGGCGGCCTCGAGCGCCGCGTCGTCGGCGCCGGCCGCGGCCATCACCTGCTTGGCGTAGGCGGCGCGGTCGGTGACCAGTTCGGTTTCGTTAAACACTCCGGTTCCTCCCATTGCCGAACGGCGGCGGATTTGCTAGCCGTCGTCCTTCGTGTGTGAAACGCCACAATTGGTGTGTGATAACACACACCACTCGGGAGCACCAGATGGCGCGGCGGCTTTATCCGGCAGTCTTGGAACACGGCGCGAAAGGGACGTTCGGGGTCTGGTTTCCTGACTTCGCCGATTGCGTGGCGGGCGGTCTGTCGCGCGAGGAGGCAGTCGAAAAGGCCGAGCATTTGCTGGCCCAGACGGTGGATGCGCTGGCCGAGCGCGAGGTGGCGCTGCCAGAACCCACGCCGCTCGAGCGTATCGTGGTGCCTAAGCGGTCGAAGTTCGTGGCTTTCTTTCTTGTCGGCGTCGAGCCGCCCGATCCGTCGGAGCGCGTCAATATCTATCTGCCCAAAAGCCTGATCGCGCGCGCCGACGCGCGGGCGGCGGAATTGGGCATGAGCCGGTCGAGTTTTTTCGGCCTGGCCGTGACCTCGCTGATTGGATGGCGGGCGTCGGGCATGAGCTTCGTGGAGCTCGACCGGCCACGCTCGAAGGCACGCGCCTCGCGCGCCCTCAAAGTCGGCGCGAAAGGGAAGTAGCGGCGGGGCGACCGCTTACATAGGCCGGCGGAATTTTTGAGTCCTTTGGCCCACCTCTCAATCCTCGATCGCGGCGTAGACGATGTTCTTCAGTTGGCCGCGAGTGGCTGGCGGTGAAATGTGCGAATCGACTGCGCGCTTCCTGATTCTGCGACCTGAGAATCAATCACCGCACCCCGTGTGGGTCTCGGTGTCTGCGACGCGGCACAAGTGCGCCGCATCGCGCACTGGATGACGGGGTTTGGTGGGCTGGGGGGGGTGACGGCGTGGGCATATTGTTCTATATTCGTTCTCTTTAAGAAATGGGGTCAGACACCAAAAGCTTTCGCATGGCGGCGCGGAAGGGGTGATGGGGTACGGGCGGTCAGGCTTATTTCGCTCGCCGATTGAGCGTCATTGGCCCTTTGTAATCTATTGCTTACATATCTGAATGTATGCTATCGTTTTCATATCGGAAAGGATGCGATCGCTTACATGCTCAGAATTACGCTTCGAACACCCGCCGACATCGGCGCCCTGATCAAGGACCGGCGGCGCGCGCTTGGCCTCGATCAGGCTGAACTGGCGGACAAAGTCGGCGTCAGCCGGCTTTGGGTGAACCAAGTCGAGCGCGGCAAGCCGGGCGCTAGTCTCGGCCTCATCCTGCGTGCGCTCGCCACCGCCGGCGTGGAGCTTATTGGCGACGCTGCCGACAAGGCCGGTGCCAAGCGTCCATCCGATGGCGCGCCAGTC
This sequence comes from Rhodobiaceae bacterium, assembly GCA_031413455.1. Classification (GTDB taxonomy): domain Bacteria; phylum Pseudomonadota; class Alphaproteobacteria; order Micropepsales; family Micropepsaceae; genus SZUA-430. The sequence continues at coordinate 8,444 of JANOFD010000792.1, read as the reverse complement.
GTCAGCCCAGACATTAACGCCATTGTCGCCCGCGCCCGCCGAAAGGATCGCCCGTGAGCGAACTCCTAACCCTGCTCGATGGTCGAGAAGTTGGCGCGGTGCGTCACGAACGCGGGCGACTGAGTTTCGTCTATGCGGACGCATGGCGCAGTGCCCCGGGCGCTTATCCGCTGTCTCTGTCGATGCCGCTGGCGGCGGCGGAGCATCCGCACGCCGCCATCGCGCCGTTTCTCTGGGGACTTCTGCCGGACAACGAGCTCGTCCTGACGCGCTGGGCGCAGCGCTTTCACGTTTCGGCTCGCAACGCCTTTGCGCTGATGAGCCATGTAGGGGAGGATTGTGCCGGCGCCGTTCAACTCGTCCTTCCGGAACGCCGAGACGAGCTCCTCAGCGCTCCGCCCGCCGAGACCAATTGGTTGACTGAAGCAGATGTCGCCGAGCGTCTGCGCGCCCTCCAGGCGGACGCGAGCGCCTGGCGGGCGCCGCGCGACGTCGGCCAATTCAGCCTCGCCGGCGCGCAGCCCAAGACGGCGCTGCTGTTCGATGGCCAGCGCTGGGGCGTGCCCTCCGGCCGCACGCCGACGACGCATATTCTGAAACCGCCAACGGGCGGCTTGGATGGTCACGCCGAGAACGAGCATCTTTGCCTCGCGCTTGCGCGGGCGCTGGGCTTGCCCGCGGTAAACTCTGAGGTTCGCCAATTCGAGGATGTGACGGTGATCGTCGTCGAGCGCTATGACCGCGTGCGCGTCTCTGCCACGCGCATACATCGCGTTCATCAAGAGGACTTTTGTCAGGCCCTGCGCGTGCATCCTTCCCTAAAATATCAGAACGAGGGCGGCCCCGGGCCAAAGCAGATCATCGGCCTATTGCGCGCGCATGCTCAAGTGGAAGACATTTCTACATTCCTCGACGCGCTCATTTTGAATTGGCTGATTGGCGGAACCGACGCGCACGGCAAAAACTACTCCATCCTGATCGGCGGCGGCGGTCTGGTCCGGCTTGCGCCGCTCTACGATATCGCCAGCATCCTCGCTTATCCAGATATCGACCTTCAAAAAGCGAAGCTCGCCATGAAGATTGGCGACGAGTACCGGCTTCGCGACATCGGCTTTTCCGAATGGCGCAAGCTGGCGGCGGATGTGCGGGGGGATGGTGACGCCCTGGTTGGCCGTGCACGGGACATGGCGGCGGAATTGCCGGACCGCCTGGCTGACGAGGTGGGAAAACTGCGGAACGCCGGGCTTGTGCACGCGGTAATCACTACATTGGCCGGCGTGCTTTCTAAACGCGCGGCGCGAATCGCCAGTGTCTGAAATAGGCATGGCGTCAGGTGCCTGTGTTTTGCTCTTGCATTAAAATCAGATAGTTCTATATTTGTTCTATTCGATCAGGCGCACCGTTTGCGGGCCTGTCCGCTGCTACTTGAAATTTGAATATGAATTTGGAACTTGTTCTGGCGGTGGCGCTTGAACACGCGTGCAAGCGCTTGTGCTGTGGTCTGCGCCACGGGTCTCGCTCAAAGAAGAATGCGTCCCATGACAGCGCATGCATGCATGCAGATAATCTTGCAATTGGCTGGAGGCAAAATATGCCTGATTTCTGCGGGAAAACGAGGTTAAAAGCAGCTTGCGTGCACGAATGCATGCGTTGGTACATACACACACACCCAGCCTGCGGCGGCACGGTTTTTAACCGTGCGCTTGGTAAACACGGGTTTTCGGAGTGTCGGAAAATCTCATGGGGGCTCAAGAAGGAATACGGCGACACGATGCAGGTTTGTGGCGCTGCGCACCCGGCCCGGATACCTGCGCAACCGTTCCATGCAGATGAAATGCAGATAAGGAAAGTATGAATTTATCGCGGAAATGCGGGAGAAAAAGACCTTATCTGCACATCTGCATGCGTTTGGGTATACACACACCCCAAGGCACACACTCCCCGGAACGCTTACGGCTTTTGGACGGTTGAGCCGGGGTTCATGTGCATGGGAACAGGTTGCAGGGGTTCGACCTCGAAGGGTTCGCGGTTTTGCTGGGCGATGGGGGCGCGCATGGCCATGCGATAAAAAACGAAGCCGGTGAAGGCCAGGTGCATCGCTGCAGTGTAGATGAAGATCGCACTCATGCCGCCGAGCTGGATGACGATGGCGGCGATGACGGGGCCGAGCGCTGCGGCGGCACCGTAGACGAAGAGGTTGGTCGACGCGACCTCGGTCATTTCGTCCTGGCGGGCATGATCGTTGAGGTGGGCGTTGGTGAGTGAGCCGATGGGGAACGCTGTGGCCCCGTAAAGGGCACCGCCCAGCATCAGCCAGATGTTGGAAGGGATTTCCAATGGCGCTTCCATTGCCAGCATAATTCCGGCAATCGCTGCGGCGGCGGCGCAGAAGCCGATGACGATGCGCCGGTCGGTAAAATCTGAGAGGCGGCCTATCGGCCATTGCGCGATTGCGCCTCCGAAAATGACTGCCGACATGAAAAGCGCGATGCCGTCGCCGGTCATGCCGCGAGATTCGGCATAGACGGGGCCTAAGGTCCAGAAGGCGCCGCTGACCAGCCCCACAGTCAAGGCGCCCATGACACCGACCGGCGAGATCTTGTAGAGGCGCCACGGCCGGAGTTTTACCTGGCCCGGACGCGGCGGCTCGGCCTGCGAGGTCAGGCCAACCGGCACAAGGCAGAGCACTGTGAGAATGGCGGTGATGGAGAAGAGCTCGTATGAACTGGGGGCTGCCAACGTGAACAGGTATTGGCCGCCGAGCAGGGCCAGATTGTTGAGGGTGGCGTAGATCGTAAAGATGCGGCCGCGGATGGCGTTGGCGGTTTGCTGGTTGAGCCAACTCTCCAACACCGCGAACATGCCGGCGGCGCAAAAGCCGATGCCCGCGCGCATCAGGCTCCAGGCGAGTGGCTCGACATACAAGGCGTGGACGAGAACGATCGCGGCAGTGATGGCGCCCAGCACCGCAAAGACGCGAATGTGGCCTGCGCGCGCGGTCAGGCGCGGGCAAATCCAGCAGCCCGCAACAAAGCCTGCGAAATAGGCCGAACCCATAAGGGCGATGGCGGTGCTGGAGAAGCCTTCGCCATTGGCGCGAACGGGCACCAGTGTTCCCTGGAGGCCGTTGGCGAGCAGCATGATGACCGCGGTCGCCAGCAACGCTGCTATTTTGGTGAGATCGGCAGTGGTGACGCGGGTCGACATGGGGTGGTGCTCATAGCGGTTTGTCCGGGTTTGCGATAGGGCTGCATGAATTGCGGCTTGTGCAGGGGTTCGATAGGTTGCGGGCCAAATCGAAATGAAGGACATGGGGCGCATGGCAGACGCAAAAAAGGGGCATCCCTATTCAACGGGCCTCCACAGGAACCCGGCCAATTATCAAGCGCTATCGCCGCTGACTTTTCTTGAACGGGCGGCGTTCACGTTTCCCAGGCGCGTTGCAATCATTCACGGAAAGCAGCGCTTCAGCTATGAGGAATTCTACGCGCGCACGCGGCGGCTGGCGTCGGCGCTGTGGCTGCGCGGGATCGGGCTCGGCGATACGGTAGCGGTGATTGCGCCCAATATTCCACCGATGCTGGATGCGCATTACGGGGTGATGATGACGGGCGGGGTTTTGAACGCGATCAACTATCGGCTCAGTGCGCAGGAGATTGCCTTCATTCTGGACCACGGCGAAGCGAAGGGGTTGATCGTCGACAAGGAATTCGGGGCGCTGGCGCGCGAGGCGTTGAAGCTGTGCAAGGCCAAGCCGTTTGTGATTGGGATCGACGACACGGAATTCAGCGGCGGCGAATTGATTGGCGAAATGGACTATGAGGCCTTTCTGAAAACAGGCGATCCGGAATTTCAGTGGTCGCTGCCAGAGGACGAGTGGCAAGCGATTTCACTGAACTATACCAGCGGGACGACGGGCAACCCCAAGGGCGTCGTGTTTCATTCGCGCGGGGCCTATCTGCTGGCGCTGGGCAACGTGATTGCGGCGTCGATCCGGGCGCATCCGGTTTATCTGTGGTCGCTGCCGATGTTTCATTGCAATGGCTGGTGTTTTACCTGGACGATTTCGGTCGTCGCTGGAACGCATGTTTGCCTACGCCGGGTGACGGCGGCCAACATGTTCGACGCCTGCGCGCGGTATGACGTGACCCATATGTGCGGGGCGCCCATTGTGATGGGCATGCTGGTCAATGCCGCGGCTACAGAGCGCAAGACGTTAAAGACGAAAGTCGAGTTCATGACGGCAGCGGCGCCTCCGCCGGCGGCGACTCTGGCGCAGATGGAGACGGCGGGATTTCAGGTGCATCACGTCTATGGCTTGACCGAGACGTATGGGCCCGCCGTCGTGAATGCCTGGCATTCGGAATGGGACGCCCTGCCCGGCGAGGAGCGCGCGAAGATCAAGGCGCGCCAGGGTGTACGCTATCCGGTGCTGGAGGCGCTGGCCGTCAAGGATCCCGAGACGATGCAGGATGTGCCGCGCGACGGCAAGACGATGGGCGAGGTGTTTTTCCGCGGCAACGTGGTGATGAAAGGCTATCTGAAAAATCCGAAAGCGAGCGCCGAAGCGTTCAAGGGCGGCTGGTTCCATTCGGGGGATTTGGGTGTTTGGCACACGGATGGCTACATCCAGCTTAAAGACCGTTCGAAGGACATTATCATTTCGGGGGGCGAGAATATTTCCTCGATTGAAGTCGAAGACGCTTTGATGAAGCATCCGGCCATCAGTCTGGCCGCCGTGGTGGGCATGCAAGATGAGAAATGGGGCGAAACGCCGGTGGCCTTTGTTGAATTGAAAACAGGTGCGAATGTTAGCGCCGAGGACATTATCGCCTTCGTGAAGAGCCAGATCGCGGGCTACAAGGTGCCGCGCACGGTCGTGTTCGGCGAGTTGCCGAAGACGTCGACGGGGAAGATCCAGAAGTTCAAATTGCGTGAAACATTGTAGCTTGTCTACGGCCCCCGGACATTCATGTCCGGAGGCTCGCGGCAATAATTTTCAGACCGACGACGAGGCCGGGTTCAACTCTGTATGGTATTTTTGGGGGACAGAGAGAGTCTGCGCTGGTTAGTTTATTTCCAGTCGAAGGCGCTCTATTTCTTCTTTTAGTCGAAGCTTTCGCTTCTTTAGTTCTGCGAGCATCAAGTCGTCCGGAAGGGGACGGTGCTGCTCGTCCTGGATTTGTGAATCGAGTCTGTGGTGCTTATCCGCCAGTTCCTGGATATGCGAGTCTAGGCCCATGTACCTGCCTCCGTGTTTAGAGAGTCGGATTGAATCATAGAATCTTGCGCTTGTCAGCGGTGAAGTTTGGCAATTCGCAAATAATGTCTTAACGACAATAGGCCCACTACGGCGCGATTTTTGTTTGAAATTTCTACGTTTTTTGATTTTCATGTCGCAGTTGCGAAAGACAAATGCAGCATTTTGTGATAGAGTTCCCCAACTAGTGAAAAGCGAGTCCATGGGATTTTCGAAAGACGGCGGGGGACCCGACAGTCCACTCCTGACGCTTGTTGGTGGAAGCCAGCCTGCGGGAGAGGCCGCGCCCCCGGACGGCGCTGACAAGGCGACACTGCTGAAGCTCACTGAGCTTCGTCTGGAGCATCGTGACCTTGACATCGAGATACAGACGCTTGTGGCGTCGGTGGCCATTGATCAATTATTGATGCGGCGGCTGAAGAAGCGCAAGCTGATGTTGCGCGATTTGATTACGCGGATTGAGAGCGAGATCGTTCCCGATATTATTGCCTGAGTCAGGGCTTCTGAGGTTTGCGGCGTTTGGCTTCGTACATCGCCCGGTCAGCGTCGGCCATGGCGGCATCGGGGTTTTCGCCTTTTTGAAATTGATGAATGCCGAATGCTACCGAAAGATTTAGTGGTTTGCCGTCCCACTGGAAGGGCTGGGACATGAGTTGTTCGCTCAAGGCGCGCGCTTTCTTTTCGGCCAGGTCCTTATCGGCTTTGGGCAGGATCACGCCAAACTCATCGCCGCCCAGGCGGCCCACGACATCGGATTCTCTCACATTTTCAATGAGCAGATTGGCGACATGTTTGAGCACCGCATCGCCAGCGGCGTGGCCGTGGGTGTCGTTGACGGCCTTAAATCCATCCAAATCGAAATAGATCAGACTGGCCGAAAGATCGTAGCGGTCGCCGAAGGAGATGATGCGCGACATTTCGCGGACGAAGGCGCGACGGTTCAAAAGCGGTAAGAGGCTGTCTTGATCGGCAACGGCTTGCACTGATTCCAAACGCTCTTTGGTGTGCTCCAAATCATGGCGCAATCGATCGACTTCGGCCATGAGCGTGACAATGGCGTCGCGAACGGCGGGTGTGAACTCGGCCTCGGGGATGCCTAAGACCGATGAGACATCGGCGGTGGCGGCAGGCGCAGTGACGGCTTTCGCTCCGGAGGCGCGCTGCACCGAGGCGTAGGCCTGCACGCCGGTCGCGGCGGCGGCAGTTCCTGATCTGGTGCCCGTTATTTTCATCTTGTTCCAAATATATCGAAACGCGCCGCAATTGGCGCCCCTCGAATCGTTAAAGCCAAAACTGCGACCAAATGCTTAATAATGACTGACATCTGGGTTTCACTTGGTCTGCCCGGGTCGCTATACTTCGGCGCTTCTTATTGTGCGCGATGCGAAATTTTCGCGCTCCACCAGCCCAAGGAAGCACACGGCCACCATGGCCAAGAAAACCCAGACTCCTTCCCAAGAGCGTGAACCTGCGGATGTCGGCATCATAATGGGCAGCCGGTCCGATTGGACAGTCATGTCGGAAGCCGCCGAAATCCTGGAAAAATTGGGTGTGCGGCACGAGGTCCGGGTGGTGTCTGCCCACCGCACGCCCGACCGCTTATTCGCCTATGCCAAAGGCGCCAAAGCACGCGGTATTCAAGTGATTATTGCAGGCGCCGGGGGGGCTGCCCATCTGCCCGGTATGGCGTCCTCAATGACTACGTTGCCGGTGCTGGGTGTGCCGGTGCCTTCGACGGGATTGGACGGTCTCGACAGCTTGTTGTCGATTGTCCAAATGCCCGGCGGGGTTCCCGTTGGCACATTGGCAATCGGCAAACCTGGGGCCAAGAACGCGGGCCTGCTGGCAGCCGCGATTTTGGCGCTCAATGACAAAGACCTCGCCAAGCGCCTGGAGGGTTATCGCGCGCGGCAAACGGCGGAGGTGCCAGAGGCGCCGTTCGATGAGGACCATGGACGCTGATCGCATGCGCCCGGTCGGGCCTGGTGGAACTGTCGGTATATTGGGCGGAGGGCAATTGGGACGAATGCTGGCGCTGGCGGCAGCGCGGTTGGGCCTGAAATGCGCGATCTATTCGCCGGACGCCCACAGCCCAGCGTTCCAGGTTTGCGATGCGCATGTGATGGCGAACTACAATGACACGCGCGCCTTAGAAAAATTTGCGCGCACCGTCGACGTCGTGACCTATGAATTCGAGAACGTGCCGGGCGACGCGGCCAGAGTGTTGAGCGCCTTGAAGTCGGTGCAGCCCAATCCAAAAGCGTTGTCGACTATTCAGGACCGCTTTGCCGAGAAGTCGTTCGCGCGCCGCCTGGGCATTGCAACAACGCCCTTTGCCTTGATTGATTCCCAGGCCAGTCTCGAGGTGGCGTTGTCGGTGGTGGGTGTTCCCTCCGTGCTGAAGACGTCAAGACTTGGGTATGACGGCAAGGGACAGCAGATCGTGCGCGCGGAAGAGCAATTGGCCGGCGCATGGGACAACCTGAAACGGGTTCCGTGCATTTTGGAGGGTTTTGTCGAGTTTACACGCGAGCTTTCGGTGGTGGCGGCACGGGGCGCCGATGGGCAGATGGCCTGCTACGACTTGGTCGAGAACCGGCACGAGAACCATATTTTACGCACGACCTTGGCACCGGCAAAGGCCGCGGGGCGCGTGAAGGCCGAAGCCATGCGTATCGCCGAAACATTGCTTGAAGCGTTCGATTACGTTGGGGTGATGGCAGTCGAGATGTTCGAAACGCGCGATGGGCGTTTGCTGGTCAACGAGATCGCGCCTAGGGTGCATAATTCCGGGCACTGGACGATCGATGCTTGCGCGGTGAGCCAATTCGAGCAGCACATCCGGGCAGTCTGCGGTTGGCCTTTGGGGGACATGACGCGGCGTTCGGATGCGGTGATGACGAATTTGCTGGGCGATGAGATCAACCAATGGTCCACGCTTGCCACGGAACCTGCAACGGCGGTGCATCACTACGGCAAAGGAGAGGCGCGCGAGGGCCGCAAGATGGGGCACGTGACGCGGCTTTATCCGTTGGGATTGCGGCCCGAGGGGTGAGGTTTTGAGACGGGGGAGAACAATGCCTGCATTTTATTTGCAAACTCGTGTTCCGACCCATTCATGTGCATCTGGTGTCGAGGCGAATACCAGTGGTCGGAATATTCGATATGTGCGCCACTTCCCCCC
>JANOFD010000791.1:0-12965 GCA_031413455.1 Rhodobiaceae bacterium | reverse complement strand
ATGATGGTGCGGATGGCGCCAGACGGTTCCATGGCGATCAACGCACCCTGGGACACGTTGCGTTTGGCACCCTCACGGTCGAGCAGCCGTGTCATGGTCCTTTGCGCAGCACCCTGAAGCTTGATGTTGATGGTCGTGCGCACGACCATGTCCTTGTTCAGCGTGATGTCGAGCTTTTTGAGTTGCTCCATTACGAAGTCGGCAAAATAGTTGGCGCTCTCGATTTCCGGTTTGATGACGGGCTTGGCGGGGTTTGCCTTTGCTTTCTTCGCTTGCTCTTCGTTGATGTAGCCTTCTTGCAGCATGAGGCTGAGGACGAGGGCCGCTCGCTCTTGCGCCAATTTCAGGTTGACATCCGGTGAGTAGCGCGAGGGCGCGCGCGTCAGCGCTGCCAGCATGGCGGCTTCTGGCAGCGAGACTTCGCGGATGGATTTGTCGAAATATTCTCTTGCGGCGGCATCGACGCCATAGGCGCCGGAGCCCAAATAAATACGGTTGAGATAGAGCGTCAGAATTTCGTCTTTGGAATAGTGACGCTCAAGCCAAAACGACAAGAACATTTCTTCCAGCTTGCGCCGCCACGTGCGTTCTGGCGTCAGGAATGTGTTCTTGGCCAATTGCTGCGTGATGGTTGAGCCGCCCTGAACGACGGCACCTGCAGTCCAATTGGTAATGAAGGCGCGTAACAAGCCGCGATAATCGACGCCGCCGTGCGAGTAAAAGCGCCGGTCTTCCGTGACGATGAATGCTGTTGCAAGAAATTTCGGCATCTCGTCGACTTTGACGCGATAGCCGAAGGCCGCGCCACGCGTCGCAAAAACTTTGCCGCCCGCGTCCGTCAGCGTGATTGAAGGTGTGCGGTTGAGTTCGCCAAGTCTGTCTGCGGTGATCGACAGAGACGGCGCGTATACGTAATACAGCGCGACGAAGCAGGCCGACATGAACAGCACAATACCGCCAAATGCGGTAGCCAGCCAAAACCACCAGGGCCGACGCGTGCGTTCAGGCTCGTGCTCCCACGGATCGGAGGCCCCGGACAGTTCGCCGTTTTGATTTGCGTCGCTCATGACTGTTCCACGAGGGCCACTAGCCCTAACTCAATTACCAGCAAGCTCATTTTTTCACTGAACCACGTACACTGCTAGCGGCCATTGTCACTCACCCCAAGGTTGGGCGACATTGCGGCGATTTGACTGTGAAGGAAAATTCATGCTCGGCGTTTGCTACTACCCGGAACAATGGCCCCAAGACTTATGGGCAGATGATGCCAAGCGGATGGCGGAATTGGGCCTGAAGTTTGTTCGAATCGGTGAATTCGCCTGGAGCGCGATTGAGCCTGAACCTGGCCGGTTTGAGTGGGCGTGGCTTGATAAGGCCGTGGAAACGCTGGGTACTGCGGGTCTGCGCATCGTGATGGGCACGCCTACCGCTACACCACCCAAATGGTTGATCGACCGCTCGCCTGAAATTTTGCCCATGGACCGGCATGGCCGCGTTCGACGGTTCGGCTCGCGCCGACATTACTGTTTCTCAAGCGAACGCTATCGCCATGAGAGTCAACGCATCACCCAGGCAGTAGCAGAGCGGTATGGCTGCAACCCATCTGTTGCGGGATGGCAAACAGATAACGAGTACGGCTGTCACGATACCGTGCGCTCTTACTCTGCGTGTGCAGAGATGGCGTTTCGAATCTGGTTGCGTCGGAAATATGGCGATATCGCCTTGCTCAATTCGGCATGGGGTAATCGCTTCTGGAGCATGGAATATCGCTCGTTCGATGCCGTTGATCTGCCGATGGCGGCAGTCACCGAGCTCAATCCTTCCCATGTCCTTGATTTTTATCGTTTCTCGTCGGATCAGGTCGCGTCGTTCAATGCCGAACAAGTGGCTATCCTGCGGCGATTGTCGCCAGACCGCTTCATCACGCACAATTTCATGGGTGCGTTTGTGGATTTCGACCATTTCGAAACCGGCAAGGCGCTGGACTTTGCAAGTTGGGATTCTAACCCGCTGGGTTTCACGGACAGCATTGCCGCGACCGGTTTCACCGAAGCGGAACGTCTGCGCTATGCGCAAACGGGCCATCCGGACATCTCGGCTTTTCACCATGATCTTTATCGCGGCGTGGGGCGTGGCCGCTTCTGGGTGATGGAGCAGCAACCCGGACCGGTGAACTGGGCGCAATGGAATCCGAGCCCGGCCAACGGCATGGTTCGTGTGTGGGCGTGGGAAGCTCTCGCGCATGGGGCGGAGGTTGTGAGCTTTTTCCGTTGGCGTCAGGCACCGTTTGCCCAAGAACAGATGCATGCGGGTCTCAATCGTCCCGACAATGTGCTCGATGTCGGTGGGCAAGAAGCAGAGCTGGTTGCGTCGGAAATGAATGCGTCGTGGTGGCACGACATTGCGGCGCAACCGGCGTCGCCAGCGCAAGTCGCGTTGGTCTTTGACTATGAAGCAGCCTGGGTGCACGAGATTCAGCCGCAGGGCCGTTCGTTCAGTTATCTGGCGTTGATGTTCAATTGGTATAGTGCGTTGCGCAGACTTGGCGTTGATGTTGACATCGTCGCTCCCGGCGTTGACCTCACACCCTATCGCGCCGTGTTTGTGCCCAGCCTGCCGATTGTGGCGGAGGCTACGGCTCTTTCGTTTTCGAGATTCAAAGGCGCTGTCGTATTTGGCATTCGAACGGGCGCAAAAACTTCGAGCTTTCAAATACCCGCGAACTTGCCGCCGGGCCCGTTGCAGTCTCTGTTGCCGATCAAGGTGACGCGTGTCGAAAGCCTGCGCCCCGGGCTGTTGCGCAAGGTCTCGTGGGGAAACCGGAGTTACTCCTGCGGGACGTGGGTCGAGACAGTCGAAGCTGACGAATCAGTCAGCGTGCTGTCGCGATTTGAAAGTGGAGCGCCAGCCTTGTTGCGCAAAGACCGCTGCTTCTATCTCGCGGCCTGGCCGGAGCGAGAGCTCTGTCTCGACATTGTCGAACACGTGTTGGCCGATGCAGGCGTAAATACCACACGGCTTCACGAAGATGTACGCATCCGCCGCCGTGGTGGAATCACCTTCGCTTTCAATGTCGGAATTGATTCGCACGAGCTGCCGACAGTTCTGGCAAGAGACTACCTGCTAGGCGCGCAATTGATCAGTGCACGCAACTTGTCCGCATGGCGAGAGTGATGTTTGTTCTTCCATTGCGATTTTTACGCGTAGCGAATCACGTGATTACAAATCAGAGCGCGCGTAGCTGCGATTCTTTTTTATTCAAGTGTTGACGCTTCGATAGTTCGCCCTCATAACAAAATTAGCGGTGTCAAGGCGCTGCTGGCGTTTCTAGCTGCACTGATGTTTGTCGAACACACTTCGCCCAAGCGTTCAGTGCGGTCCGCCGTAAATCATCCGGCTTCAAGAACGGAGATAGGTAGATGGAGTTGTTCGTCGCGGTGGGGGTGTTGTTTGGTATGGGTTACGGTGCAGGATTCGGCGTGAGGGCGTTGGCCGCGTATCGCAAAGCGGCGCATGCCCGCTTCAAGCCTGTGTCGTCGTTGCGTGAGTTCGACTACCCGGAGGATCCGGTATGGACGCGCTGATCGTTGCATCGGTCATCGTTGGCGTAGGGTTCTTTATGGGTTTTCTCATTCGGGACCGTGAAGAGCGCCGCCGCCGCCGTTTGGCCAAGCGTTTCAATCTCACCTAAAGCGAAGGTTTCATATTCGTGGTTGAGTGAGGGTCACTGACTGCGCCATAATGCGCCGTCATGAACCTTGCTCAACACCTGCCATTTCGCTTTCACCTCGCGTCACTGCCAGTGGAGGCTGAACGTCTGCGCCGGGAGGTCCGGGAATTCCTTTCCTCGGAAGTCTCGGTGATTGCGCCCGAAAAACGGGCCCGATCCTGGAGCGGCTTTAGTCCAGAGTTCAGCACAAAACTGGGCGCTCGGGGTCTGATCGGCCTGACTTGGCCAAAAAAATATGGCGGGCACGAGCGGTCAGCGCTTGAGCGTTACGTTGTTGCCGAAGAACTGCTTGCTGCGGGCGCGCCTGTGGCCGCGCATTGGGTTGCAGATCGTCAGTCAGGCCCGTTATTGCTCAAATTCGGTACCGAGGATCAGCGTCAACGCATTTTGCCGGGAATAGTCAGGGGCGAATCGTATTTTTCCATCGGCATGAGCGAGCCTGATTCGGGTTCTGATCTTGCCAGCGTCCGGACTCGCGCGGTTAAAACGAACGATGGCTGGCGGGTCAGCGGCACAAAGCTGTGGAGTTCCTGGGCCCACAAAGCTCATTACATGATCGCCTTGTTTCGCACCGGCGACAGTGTTGAGCAGCGCCAGCTCGGGCTTTCACAGTTTCTGGTCGATCTGTCCTTGCCCGGAATTAGCGTTCGTCCCATTGCCGACTTGACCGGCCACGAACATTTCAACGAAGTCGTATTCGACGAGGCGCTTCTGCCACTCGATGCATTGATCGGAGCGGAAGGGCAGGGCTGGTCGCAAGTGACGGCCGAGCTGGCCTATGAACGATCAGGACCGGAGCGATTCTTGTCTAGCTTGGCCTTGCTCAAGCAACTGGTCGCGACCGCGGGACCCGAGCCTTCGGAACGCGTTGCCATAGCGCTTGGCCGCTTGACCGCGAGACTGCATGCACTGCGGCGCTTGTCTTTGTCGGTGGCGACGCAACTTCAGCAAGGTCAGAATCCAGCGCTTGAGGCCGCCCTTGTCAAAGACATCGGCGCTGTATTCGAACAGGACATTCCAGAAATCGCACATGATTTGTTTGGACTCGAGGCGACGCAAGGCGCAGGAGACGCAATGCGGCGTGTGCAAGCCTACCTCACGCAGATTGCGCCATCGTTTTCATTGCGTGGTGGGACGCGCGAAATTTTGCGCGGCATCATTGCCCGCGGCTTGGGATTGAGGTGAGCGCGATGTCAGACACGTCTCAACTTGTCCATGACGCCGCGCATCGCTTGTTTGAGCAGCACGTCACGCCTGATCTGCTTCACCGTGCGGAAAAAGGCGAATGGAGCTCAGCGTTATGGGACGCCGTCGAAGGGGCAGGGTTTCTTGATGCTTTGGCGGATCGTGACACGGCGCCGGCAGAGCGTGCGGAAAACACGGCGGTTTTGTTGAGAGCTGCCGCCCGTCATTTGGTGCCGATTCCACTGGGCGAGACCATCTTTGCGCGTGCCGCTTTGGCAGCTCGGGGCGTCAAGGCACCAAAGGGCCCCATCAGCTTCGCGGTATTGGACGGAGACACACACCGTCACGGCGACCATGCGCATTTGAAGGGAATTGCGTCACGGGTTGCCTATGGGCGGCATGCCACTCATGTGTTGTTGTCGGCGTCGAATGGCGAGGAAGCGGTGTTGATTGCTACCCGCCGCGGAAAATTGAGCGAGGCAACGAACATCGCCGGCGAGCCGCGAGACACCATTGCCTTTGCCGATACCGCAGGCACCACCGTGCCCGAAATGAGTGGTCACGATTTGTTGTTGGGTGGAGCGGCGCTTCGCGCATTGTCGATCACCGGTGCACTTGACCGCGTTCTCATCCAGACGGTTGAGTATGCCCGCACACGTATTCAGTTCGGCAAACCAATAGCGGCCTTCCAAGCTATCCAACAGCAGCTGGCGATTCTGGCGGGTCACACTGCTGCAGCAGGAATCGCTGCCGATGCGGCCATTGCAAGTCTGGAGCAACCCGAGATCCGCGCGACTGTGATCGCTGCCGCCAAGGTGCGTGCAGGCGACGCCGCCGGGGCGGTAGCATCCATTGCGCATCAGATTCACGGCGCCATTGGAATCACCAAAGAACACACGCTGCATTTCGCCACGCGCCGCTTGTGGTCATGGCGCGCTGAATTCGGGGCAGAAAATTTTTGGGCTGAAAAATTGGGGCGGGCTGCTGCTCTCAATGGTGCAGAGGCTTTTTGGCCGTCGGTGACGGCATAAAAAAAGGCGCCGGGTGTTCGACCCGGCGCCTGTTCAGTTTACGAGACCTTTAAAGCTACACGTAGCGCTGATCCAAAACGCGACCCGAGTACGGATTGATCCGCAGCATCACTGGACGTCCGCGATAGGTGAATGCGAACGCGCGTAACCCTCCGCCATACCGGCTCATCCGCAATCCGCGCACGCCGTAGAAGCCTTGCTGTTCCAGACGACGGATCAAGCGACCGTAGGAAAGTGGGCGGCCATGACGGTCGTTGTCATATCCGTGCCGTCCCCAGCCGCGCTCCCAGCCATCGGAGTTGCGGTCATGGCGGCCAAAGTCGAATCGGTCGTCGCGATGGCGGCCGTTGCCACGATAACCATCGTCGTTGCTGTCACGTCCCTGACCGTAGCCGCCTGAGCCATAATTGCCCTGTCCACCGCCTTGGTTAGCGCCGGAATAATTGCTCCCACCTGAGCCGTTACCATTGTATTGGCCTTGGTACTGACCATTTCCACCTTGATAGCCATTGTTCTGGTCTGCCATTACTGGTGAGGCAAAGCCGAGAAAACCAACTGTCAAAGCCGTTGCTGCTGTGGTTAGAAGACTGCGCATTTGTTTAACTCCTGGGTGAAAGGGCTGATACCAACCCTTGACGCCCATAATGCGTCAGCCTTTCTGAACCGGGTCTGGATAGGGCATTCATGCGGGGTTCACTGAAGCGGCTCTATTTATGTGATTATGCGTAGCATCGTGCGAACCCTTCTTTTTGCAGTCGTGATTGTGTCATCAAGCTTTTCAGCTTGGGCTGACAACGGGCGCGTCATTGCGCGCGACGATGGTGCATTCATCCAAGTCCGCGACGACGACAGGGGCAGAAACCGCGGTCGCGGCAGAGGTGGCGATGACAGACACGAGGATCGCGTCATTCCGTTGGATACGATCATCAACAATTTGTATGCTATTTATCCGGGAAAGCCGTTGGATGCGCGTGGGCCCATGCAGCGTGGCGAGCGGCTGGTTTATGAAATAATCTGGTTGACCCCGGAAGGTCGCCAGATCGTGATAATCGTGGATGCCCGGACAGGACAGGTTCACAAAGTCCGCGGGTTAGGCTAACGGAAACACAACATGCGCATTCTCGTAGTTGAAGATGATCCCGACTTGCAGCGCTTGCTGGCTGGTGCCCTGCGTGACAACGGCTATGTCGTCGACACGGCCGGTGACGGCGTTGAAGGGCATTTTCTGGGCGAGACCGAACCTTATGATGCCGTCATTCTTGATCTTGGGCTGCCGGAAATGGACGGCATCAAGGTGCTGGAGAAGTGGCGCAAGGCTGGGCGCGTGATGCCGGTGCTCATTCTAACCGCGCGTGACCGCTGGAGCGATAAAGTTGCAGGCCTTGACGCCGGCGCCGATGACTATGTCGCCAAACCCTTTTTCACCGAGGAAATTCTGGCGCGGGTGCGCACCTTGTTGAGACGGGGGGCAGGCATTTCCACCTCAGACATCGAGGTTGGGCCGATGCGCATTGACACGCGGGCGGCTCGCGTCACCGTGCAGGGCAATCCCGTCAAGTTGACGTCGCTTGAATACCGCTTGCTGTCTTATCTTGCGCATCACAAAGGCCGGGTGGTTTCGCGAACGGAACTGGTCGAGCATCTCTATGATCAGGATTTCGACCGCGACTCGAACACTATTGAGGTGTTCGTTGGCCGGTTGCGGAAAAAACTGGGGGTGAACCTCATTCAAACCATGCGCGGCCTGGGTTATAAACTTGAAGAAGGGGCTGGCGACACGGACGTCAATGCCGCGCACTAACTCGCTCGCCTTCCGCCTTGTCGCCATCGCAGCGGGCTGGAGTGTGCTCGGGCTGATCGCGGGCGGCTTTTTGTTGTCGTCATTATTTCGAAGTTCCATTGAACGCAGCCTCGACAACCGGCTTGTCGCCGATCTGGAGAGCGTCATCGCAGTGGCCGAGCTCGATTGCGGGGGGACGTTTACAATGTCCAAGCCCCTGATTGCAGAGCGCTTCAATCGCGCCTTCTCGGGCACTTACTGGCAAGCTGCTTCCATGGAGCAGGGCGCGAACAAGAAGCCCAAACAGCTCATGCGCTCGCGCTCATTGTGGAACAAAGTGTTACCATCCAGCGCCATGCAAACGCCGGGTGAAACGCAAAAGGGATATGCGCCCGGTCCGATTCAACAGCGCCTGCGGCTTGTTGAGCGCATTGTATCACTCACGGGCTCGGATTCGCCTCCGCCGGGCTCCAAGTGTTCCGGCGACAAACCCTTTCGTATCGCGATTGCGGCTGACATGAAGGACATTGAGTCCGAAGTTGAAAGCTTCAATTCGACATTATTTTGGTCAGTCGTGGCCTTGGGCTTGAGCCTCGTGGCCGCGATGGCTTTGTTTGTGCGCTTGGGTCTGGCACCGCTCGACCATGTGTCGAAGTCGCTGGCAGCCATCCGCGAAGGCCGGGCTGATCGCCTTGAAGGAAAATTCCCAACCGAAATTCAACCCCTTGCTGACGAGCTCAACGCGCTGGTCATTCATAACGCCGAAGTCGTCGCGCGTGCGCGCACCCATGTCGGCAATTTGGCTCACTTTCTCAAGACGCCGCTCAGTGTGCTTGCCAACGAAGTCCACGGCGTGCCTGGACCGATGGCCGAAACTGTTGCGCGGCAGGTGCAAGTGATGCGCCGCCAGGTAGATCACTATTTGGCGCGCGCGCGGACGGTGGCCTCGGCATCGGTTATTGGCGCCCGCACCGATGTGGCGCCTGTTGTGTCAGACCTAAGCAGGGCGCTTGGAAAGATATATTCCGGCCAGGGGATTGTGATCGAACGGTCATGCCCCGACGGGTTGATCTTTCGCGGCGACCGCTCCGACCTCGAGGAAATGATTGGCAACCTTCTCGACAATGCGTGCAAATGGGCAGAAGGACAGGTCGACATCACTGCGGCTTTGGCTCCTTTGTCGCGACTGGTCATTACCGTCAGCGATGACGGTCCTGGACTTTCAGAAGAACAAAAAATGCGGGTGCTTGAACGGGGGGAGCGCCTGGATGAATCAAAGCCTGGTTCAGGGCTGGGTCTTGGGATTGTGAAAGAAATTGCTGTGCTTTATGGGGGGCATCTGAGCTTGGGACAGTCTGCCACCGGTGGTGTAGCGGCGATATTGAATCTGCCTGCCATTGACAGGGGAGGTGCTGTGTAGCGCCTATTCCGCGTCGGCCGATTTCTTGTTCGACTTTGGCTTTTTTGTTTTGCCTTTTTTCTCTCGTTCTGGACCTTGGTAGTCGGTAATGCCACTGACAATCGCGTAGCACGCAAGTCTGACCGTGCGCGGGATCTTGACCGGTTCGCCGCCCCGTTCGCCTTTTTCGTAATACTGAACCACGCGCCGCTTGAGCCCAAGAGAATCCGCTGCCTCTTTCTGAGACATGCCTTGGGCTTTTCGCCAGCGTTTGAAATCATTTCCCTTCATTGGACACTCGCGTTGCATGCATCGGCTAGAGACCATGCGCTGAGTGCCAACATAATGGCAAGCAATGGAATTCACGCCAAAGCGCACCCAGTGCATATTAACCATGCTGAATACCCATGACGCTGAAATCAACCTTGCCTGTACCTCGAATTGTAACCGTCGTCATATGCAATTCCCTGAGCGGTTGCGCGGCTGCCAGCCGAGGCATAGGTTGTGCCTACGTCCGGGTCGCCGGAATCGTTGCGCGCTTCTGAGGGTCATGCCTATGCGAATTGGTTTGATTGCACTTTGTACCGGTATTTCGGTTGTTTTGGCTCCGGCTGCATTTGCCGAAGATGTGGGGCAAGCGACCCGGGTTCAGCGCTTCGCGTATCAAACACCATCACAGGCCCAAAGAGCGCCGATCTACAAACTCAATTCTGTGGTCAAGAACTCTAAGCTCGAAACGGTGCCCTCAGGGGCTCTTGAAGTCACGTTCACAGATGGCAGCCGTCTTACGTTGGGCAGTGCCTCATCGATCATCGTGGATAACTACGTCTACGCCGGCGCACAGGGATCGGGTGAGCAAACGCTGAAAATGAGCCGGGGCTTATTTCGGTTTGTCTCGGGCTCGATGCCCAAGGACAAAGTAAAATTACAAACACCCAGCGTCGTTATCGGTATTCGTGGCACGGTTGTCAAAGCGCTGGTAAACGACGATGGATCGAGCACAATCTTCTTTGAGCATGGTTCCGGAAATGTTGAGAATGCGTTCGGAAAGTCGGTTCAGATGTCGGAAGGGGATATGTTGAAGGTGGGTGCAGACGGCTCATTCGGCAACCCAGAGAACAAGAATTGGACTGCCGGAGATCCAGCCGTTGATCTGGGGTTGTTTCCGTTCGGTCAACCCTTTGGCGGGCCGGACGGCGGTTCCGGCGGCGGTGACGGTGCAGGCTCTTCTGGTGGCTCCCAGTCTGACAACCGGTAGCCAAAATTAGTCTGACAAACTTTGACGGTTGTGGTCTGGAAATAGTGCCAACGTCTCCATTGCTTTGTATAACTGTACCCGCGCCATACCGGCGTGCTGGGTTGAACTGCGCATTATGAAGCTGCCTGCCAGAGAGCTAGAGCTAAAGCAATTTCTCGCCTCGCTGCCGGCAGACAAGGCGTCGAAGCTTGCGATTGCGGTCGAGCGCGCAAGGCTTTCGGGTGAGCGCGGGTTGCCTGCGGAACTTATCCTCGATGGCTTGAGGCCTACATTGAAACGCTTGGGATTGCGGCGTTCTCCCACGCCCCAGCGTTTGTTTTGCGAGGCCTTTTCTGATTTTCTGGTTGAGTCACGCGACTTCAAACAAGCCGGACGGATAGCGCGTTCCACTATTCGCTCGCTGTGGCGCTGGCTTGGCAACGAAGGTCTGCGGTCCACGCTTGCCGACTTTGAACACCAGATCACTCGCTCTGTTCTGGCGCGCGACACAAGGCGCGAAGCCGCGTTGGTCCATCAACTGCAAGGGGAGGCGGCAACAATCATTCACACGGCCGTCGAACGGGTCAACGGAGCAGGGAGTGAACGGCGCAGTCTTGCGGTGAAGCTTGGCGGCGAAGACGCTTTGTTTGATGTGGAAGAAATTGCCGTTTTGCTGTCCGCGGCAGGCGACCTGTCGCCATTGCGGGGCTTGTTGCCCAAACGGATTGACACTCTCAACGACCAGCACATGGCCCTGATCCGTGACATTTATGAAGACCTCTCCGGACGCCGCGTTGAGCTGTGTCCCTATGTGGGGCTGCTGGTGCTGGCCCGGTTGAAACGGCCATGGGAGGTATTGCGTTTGGCGACAATTCTGTCGCGGCGGACCAAGGCTGTATTGTTTAGCCAAGCAGATATGGGATTGATCGGCGACATCCTGCTCGCAGATATGGAGAATATCGCGCTCGACATCGCATCGGTGCGGCCAGACATGCTGGATCCCGATATACTGTTAAACAAGCTGGACCATTTCACGCAAATGTCCGGCGGTTTGGTGCGTGAGATTGGAGCGAAGCGCGACGGCAAATGGGGGCAGCGGTTGATCAAGATTCGCCAACTGGTCTCAGACGCGATGGATGCTTTGATCGCCCGATCGCCTCGCGAGATCACGGCGGCCCTTCCAATCCAGCGGATGGGTGCGTTCGGCGGGCGCGGGCCCAAGCGTCCTGATTTCAGCAGAGATCCTGATGCCACAAGAATTGGCCGCGCTCTGTTGTGGGGGAAATTGTTGGCAGGATCGACGCCCTATGCGGGCGGTGGCGACTTTCACGCAGCGCACAAAGACGCGTTTGACGAAGTTTCAAACTATCTGCTGACCTATACGGAAAGCATCGTCGTAGAGCTTCGGACGCTCGACTTCGAAAAACGGCCACGGGCGCAATCTTATCTTGAGCACGCGGAGGCTCTGTCGTTTGCCATCCTGGGTCATGAAGAGACCGAGCATATTCGCCGCCGCGTTACGGCCGCGCTGGCGCGCTGAGCTAAATTACGCCTTCGTTACGCAACTCTTCGATCTGCGTGTGATTGAGACCCAGCCCGGCCAGAATCTCGTCCGTGTGTTGGCCCAACGTGGGAGGCGGCAGGCGAACGCTTCCCGGCATTTCCGACAGGGTCACTGGCGTTGCCATGATCCGCGCCGAAGGTGTCAGTCCGGGATAATTCACCTTCGCGAAATAACCGGCTTCGTTGACGTGAACATCGTCCAGCAGTTGTTGGGGTGAAAGCACAGGGCCCGCCGGCACTTTGGCGCGCTCTAGTTCGGTCAAAGCTTGTTGCACAGTTCGCGTTGAACACCAGAGCGCGGTGCGCGCGCTCAACACTTCGCCGTTGTCGCCGCGTGCTTCGTCGCTTGCAAAGCGCGGGTCACTGAGCCAGCTTTCCTCACCGACGAGTCTTGTCCAGCGTTTGAATAGCGGGTTGCCATTGATCAAAATCGTGATCCAACCATCCTGGCAGCGAAATATGTCGGATGGTCCCGCCGTTTGGCCGCGGTTGAGGCTGGCCACACGATCTTTGCGCAGCACATCTTGTTCAATCAAAGTCTGGCTCATGTAGGTCACTGCAGTGCGCAGCAATGCCCCCTCCACGTGCTGGCCACGGCCAGTTTTTTCGCGCGCGAACAAGGCCGTCATCGTTCCAAACGCTGCCAATGAGGCTGAACCGAAATCGACCCACGACGCACCGGCGCGCACCGGCTGTTCGGGTGTGCCCGACATGTACGCCGACCCGGACATTGCCTGCGCGACGCCGTCAAATCCCAGCCGTTCCGCATAGGGGCCGCCAGAGCCGAAAGCCGAGACGGTTGTCAAGACTGTTCGCGGGTTGATGGCGTGGACGCTGGGCCAATCCAGATCGAGAGATTTCAGGGTCTGCGGCGGCAGATTGATCACCACAACGTCGGCTGTTTTGATCAGGCGCTTGACGATCTCGCGGCCTTTGGGATGGGCGGGGTCGAGCGTCATTCCTTTTTTATTGCGGTTCATTTGCAGGAATAGTGCTCCCGCCCCGGGATTGCCTTCCTCATCGCGAAGGACGGGAAGCCC
>JANOFD010000790.1:0-6231 GCA_031413455.1 Rhodobiaceae bacterium | reverse complement strand
GCGCCAGGCGCTGTCTTCGTAGTGGGCGGGGAAGAGTTCGACCGTGTCGCCGCGTACGCGGAAGGCGCCGCGGGTGAAGCTGGCGTCGTTGCGGCGGTACTGCAGGGCCACCAGATTGGCGAGCAAATCGTTGCGCGAGATCTTCCTGCCGGTCTCGACCGAGAACGTCATGGCGGTGTAGGTCTCGACCGAGCCAATGCCGTAGATGCACGAGACGGAAGCCACGATGATGACGTCGTCGCGCTCCAGGACCGAGCGCGTCGCCGAGTGGCGCATGCGGTCGATCTGTTCGTTGATCGAGGATTCTTTTTCGATATAGGTGTCGGTGCGGGGCACGTAGGCTTCGGGCTGGTAGTAGTCGTAGTAGGAGACGAAATATTCGACGGCGTTGTCGGGGAAGAAGTTTTTCATCTCGCCGTAGAGCTGGGCGGCGAGCGTCTTGTTCGGCGCGAGGATTAGCGCCGGGCGTTGCGTCGCCTCGATGACTTTCGCCATCGTGAAGGTTTTGCCCGAGCCGGTGACGCCGAGCAGGACCTGGTCGCGGTCGTTGTTGCGGATGCCTTTGACGAGTTCCTTGATCGCGGCCGGTTGGTCGCCCTTGGGCGTCATTTCGGTGACGACTTTGAAGCGCTTGCCGCCTTCGGATTTCTCAGGGCGCGCGGCCTTGTGCGGCACGAACATCGCGGCAGGGGCTTCGGCAAGGCCGGGGGGGGTAGGTTTGGGTGGCATGGGGGGAATATAGGGGGCAACCGCGCATCGGTCGATACTTGCTGGACCGGGGGCTTCCAGCCCGCTCTTAAAGGCGAACCGGAAGCCTGCGGTCCTGAGACGGCGAGTCGGGTTCGCGTGCGGATGGCGAAGGCCCTTGACTATGTTGCCTTTATGTTCTATTTGGCTTTTGTGAATTTCGCTTATATTTGTTTCTTCGATCGGCAAACGCCAAGCACCGGTTTTTGCGTATGGTGGTCAAACAGGAGGGTGAGTAAAAAACTATAGCCGTTCGTGTCACATGTTTGCGAAATAAACGGCAAGGGCAAGCCGTTTTTCTCAAAATCCGGCAGGAAAAGTGTCACCGGGAATTTGCACAGTGTCACCTGAGCCGTCACGCCACCGACGGCGCCAACACTGCGGTGGCAACGGTGATGGCGCATAGAAGCAGGATTGACAGTACGAGCAGGACTTCGGCGAGACGGCTGAAAAAGCTCATGGGGTTTTCTCCGGTCATCGAGGGGCTGACTGCATGAAAGGTAGCGGTGAATTCGTGTTGCCGTTACAGGCGCAAGCGCATAGCTGCCATGCATCGCACCTTCGAAAGTTTTCGCGGTGATACAATTGTGATGTTCAACGTGCGGTGTTTGTGATGGGCGTGCCGCGTGCAGATGGTTCCGGCCTAGAGCGATGCCGGTAAAATTGCCAGCGATTGCAAGCGTTTGGCGCTGTAGATGGAGTGACACTGTGATGACGGCAGAGCGTGTGTCACGCTTCGTTCAAGAAAAAGTTACGGAATGGACATCAACCGATGCGAAACATTTCGCCACATAATTCACGAAAGTTTGTTCGGCCGTGAGCGAGGCTGCCAACGCTTGTTAGCCTGCTGGCGTCGATTTCACATGGTGCCAGATGCCGATGACGGCGAGCGCCAGCATCACATGCACAGCAATCACCGGCGGCCAGCCGATAAGGTAAAGCACATCGTTGGCGATGCCGGGTTTGAAGGGGCCGCCGCCCATCGCCAGACCGCGGGTGCCAAGCAGGGCGTGGAAGTAAGTGGGAAGGGTAAATAGCCAGGTGGTGATGAGGGCGCTCCAGAAGA
Organism: Rhodobiaceae bacterium; assembly: GCA_031413455.1. Lineage (GTDB taxonomy): Bacteria > Pseudomonadota > Alphaproteobacteria > Micropepsales > Micropepsaceae > SZUA-430. The sequence goes on along the minus strand of JANOFD010000790.1, from coordinate 4,418 downwards.
AAATCCGGTGCCATGTTGCGGTCAGGAGCATGAATTTTCCGCCGAGGCCCAGCGCCATCAGCAGCAGGCCTTGGGTGATGGCTTCCATGTGGACCATGCGCCAGGCACGTTCGTCGCCGGGGACTTGCAGGTCGATGGCGGGGATGATGGGCCAGAGGACAATTTCGCCTAACAGCGCGAAGAACCAATGCCAGCCGACGAAGACGGCGAAGCAGAACAGGCCGATGCCGTTGAGGAAAAGCAGGGCGCGCAGACGTTCGGGCATGGCGGTCATGGGTGGTCCTTCAGGCTGCGCGTGGAATGGGGATGTGTGAGGCGAGCTTGCTTGTGTCGAGTTCGCCAAGCGTTTCGCCAGCCTCGCGGTGCAGGCGCCACCATTCCATTACCCAGTGCGGGTCGGGCACTTCTCGCGGGTTGTAGCCGGGGCGCATGACGCGCACCAGGCGCGGGATCAGCTTGGTGAAGATGCGCGCGAGGAGGCGATAGAGTGTCAGGCGCGACGACCACGTGTACCAGCGTCCGTCTTCGATCAGCAGGGCGCGGTAGCCTTGGCGGGTGCGTGCCATGATGTGCATCATCGCATAAAGCAAGCCATAGACGCGCCAACGGTAACGCCCGTCGAGCGCCTTGAAGACGTCGTAGGTGGCGCATTTGTGTTCGATCTCTTCGACGAAGTGCCAGAGGATCAGCGACGAGACGGCAGGGTCGGCGTTGGCGAAGAGATACTCGCGGTCCTCGACCAGCATGTGGCCGATTGTTAGCGCCATTGCTTCGAAGCCCTCGGCGTAGGCGATATTGAAGGTCAGCGAGCGGGTGCGGGCGAGCGTTTCGTAGTCGGCCTTCAGAAGAGCTTCCATGCGTGGCACAGCTTTGTAGCCGAGATCGGCTAGGCGCTTGTTGAATTGCTGATGCTGGCGGAAGTGAGTGGATTCCTGGCCGATATAGAGATCGACCTCTTCGAGCAGCGTTTGGTCAGTGATTTGCGCCCGCGCCTTGCGCATGGTGTCGATCAGATAGGGCTCCAGATACGGCATGGCGAGGGAGGCCGCGTTGACGATGTGGCTGAACTCCGGGCGCGCGGGGTTCCACCAGGCTTTGAGGCCGTCGGGATAGGGAAAACGCATGCGGCGCACTGTCATTTGCGGAGCCATGGCGACAGACTACGAGAATTTCGGGGCGGCGGCGAGTGGTCTATTCGATCTCGGGCTCTTCGGCCGGGGGCTCTTCGCTTTCCGTTTCTTCAACACTGTCGTCTGCGCTGGATGACGGGGCGGCACTGACTGTTTTTTTCCGCTTTTGACTTTTCATTTTTTCTTGCTGGGAGGTGAAGCGGATGTCGTCCGGCGCGAAAGCCTCGTTTTCACTTTGGGCTGAACCTGCAAAAAAATAGAGGCCGAGGAGAGCTGTGCACGCGACGGCAAAGAGGATCGCGTGCGCGATTTGTCTGTCCATGGGTTGTCTGACCGGTCATTGATGAGCTGCCCACAACGCTAGGCGAAATGAGTTAATGTTTGCTCAATCTTTGAAATGCCGGCACTCATTCAGCGCCAAACAAACAGCAGCGCAATCTCGGTGCAGATGATGGCAAACAAAAACGCAAAGAAAAGCCATTGGGTGCGCTTGTCCAGCCAGTCCCAATCTCTGGCTTGGCCATAGGCTTGGACGCCCTCTGAGGCGGCGAAAAGGCCGAAGGCACTGGCGACGGCCGGCAATCCTGCGGGACCCGCAATGCCTAGCCACAGAAGCCCGCGGCTGGCCAAATGGTTGGCAAACACAAGGCTGCGTTCTATGAAAAAGGCGCTCCAGTTGGCCCGGTTCTTCAACTTGGATTGAGCCATGGCGAAATGGGCGGACAGGGCGGCCGGCAGCAGGACGATGAATTCCGCCAGTGCGGCCCCCAATGCTGTGACCAAGGCGTCCGCAAAACCAGCGCCCCAAAACCAAAAAGCCAACGCACAGAGCCCCATTTCGCAGATCGAGGACCAAATGCCTGAAAGCCCTGCGGCAGCCCAATCTTGCAGGGCGATATTCGTCGAACGCTGGACCAGGAAGTCAGCGACGATCTTGAGGACAATGGCGAGTGCCCAACTGGCGCCGCCGATGAGTAACCAACCCCAAATGGACATGAGTCGCACTATGGGGAGGACTTCAAGTCTTGTCGAGGAAGGGCGGTTTCAGGTTTCGTTGCAACAAAGCCAGTAAATCTGATCAAATCCGGCGTAAATCACAATCAGTGCGGCATGGCTGCAACCGCAGATCGCGCGGGAGTGCTATGATGGCCCACAGGATTTCCGAGTCCTGGGCCGAACGCTCAAGAGAAATGATGAGGATTTGAAATGTGGAAAAACATCATCATCGGCATAGTCGTTTTGGTGGGTGTTGTCATCGGTGGCGCTTACGTGTTGCCACAGAATGCGCACGTTGAAAGGGCAACGATCATTAAGGCTGCTCCTGATGAGATTTTCACCATCGTCAACGATTGGACCCGGTTCAACGAGTGGTCGCCTTGGGCTCAGCTTGACCCCAATGCGAAGTACACGATCGATCCGCTGCGGCCGCCTTCAGGAAAAGGTGCAAGATTTTCGTGGACAAGTGAGGATCCGAATGTCGGCAATGGTTCCCAGGAAATTGTCGAAAGCGAGCCGTTCAAACTGATCAAGACGAAACTGGATTTCGGTTCCGAGGGTGCGGGATACTCGACATTTACATTTGAGCCTGTCGATGGCGGGACGCGTGTCGTGTGGGCGTTTGACACGGATTTGGGCATGAATCCGGTGTCGCGTTATATGGGTCTGATGTTCGACACGTGGATTGGGAAAGACTATGAAGCGGGTCTTGCGCGCTTGAAGGCTCTGGTAGAAGCGCAGTCGAATGCTGCGACGCAAGCGGCGTTGGCTGCACCTGGCGGCGCGGCGCCCCCTGATATTGAGATGACTGCCGCGGCTGATCCCACCAAGGAACCTGCAATCGTGCGGGTTGAAGCCAAGACGGTGGTGCTCACACGCGCGAGCGCCAAGGCAAATGACGAAGTGGCCCTTTCAGCCGCCCTGGGAGGCGCCTATCAGAAGCTCTTGACCTACGCAGAAGCGAACGGGCTGGACGTCGGGGGGCCGCCGCTTGCAGTTACGATCTCGCACAGTGCAGACGGTGACTGGGTGTTTGATGCCGCGATGCCGCTCAACTCGATCCCAGCTTCGACGCCTGCAGCCGCTGATGGTGTGAAAGTTGGAGAAACTTATGCCGGACGCGTGCTCAAGGTGACGCACAAGGGGCCCTATGTAACGCTGAAGAATACCTATGACCGGCTGCACACCTATGCGGCTGAGCATAAACTGAAGGAAAAGGCGATATCGTGGGAGGAATACGTCAGCGATCCCGGCGAAACGCAGGATGCCGACTTGCTGACCAACGTTTACTTGGCTGTCGAGTAAGGTTGCAGCCTCATTCTTTTTCGCAGGATTGAGCCTCTGGTTTGCCGGCAACGAGTAAGGTTGCATTCGGACCGTTCATCCAGAATACGGTGGCGCCGTCCGAGTATTTTTGACCTTCGCTCGCCGCAACTGACTTGAGGGGCACTTCGCGTTGCATGAAAGCAAGAATGATCGCCTTTCCGTCGTCACCGACAGGGCGAACGACAACGCGTCCTGAGTCTTCACACTTGAAGGTGGCTGGCCGGGTCGCCATCATTGGTGGCACAACCAGCGGCGACTGGCCGACATCCGAGCGTTCATCAGGGTCGACGCAAGCGGTCAATGCCAGAAGCGCTGTGCAAAGCATGATGGTGCGGTTAAAGCGTCGATCGAGCACGGGAAGGCCTCGCCTGTTGAGGTGGAGGGCCTGTGGTAGCAGGATGCCCTTGTGCGCGGCAAGTACGGCGCGCGGACTATTTTAGACGGGCGTCGAGGCGGATTTTTTCCAAGGCGCCGCAATAGGCTTGGTTGTTGCGGCGCTTGCTGAAGTTTGCACCTGCCTCGAGAATGTTTGCGCCGATGTCACCGGCGTTGAGCATGTCAAGACGACCGGTGCCGTGGGCCAAGTTCAGATCATCGACCAAAGTGGTCAATTTGCCGGCGACATCTTGAGCGGTGGAGCACGAGCCGGCGACGGATTGCTCGCAGGCCGAGACTCCTATTGCAAGGCCGACCACGAAAAGTACTGAAATTACATTTTGCTTCGTGGACATGCTTACTCATACCAATCGTTAGAGAGCTAGGGTGCCGGAGTTCCCGGCGAAAGCCAACTGGGTCTTTGGGGGGAAATGGCCCGTTACCATGAAATCTTTGACAGGATACAGTTTGATGCGTTCGGTCAATTTGCCACCTGCGTAGAAGTTAAACGTCATTGTTTTCCGGCTGGGATCAAAGACAAAAAGCGGTGCACGCAGAGTTATGTAACGCGCCTGACCGATATTGCCCGCC
>JANOFD010000789.1:0-5973 GCA_031413455.1 Rhodobiaceae bacterium | reverse complement strand
CATCTCTGTAGGTGCCGGGACGGACGACACTCGTCGGGGAATGTCGTAGCGCCGTCCGTTCCGGCGCCACTGATTAGCCTGCCATCGTGACGAACAACCGGACCAACTACCGATTGGCCGTGCTCGGCGGGGGCAACATGGGCGCGGCGTTGGTCAGTTGCGGCGATGCGATCGGCCTGGATCATGAGGGCTGGCAATCGGGCGCTTAGGCGCTCTGCCTGCAGGCGCGCATCTTCTTGAGGCCTGGTTCCCATGACCCAGGCACCGAATCGCGATGTTGCAGATTCCGATTTCAGAGGCTTCAAATTGAACTACCCTGTTATGCGTGATCGGGCCACACCCCTGATCACAGATACGGTCTCGTCAAGCGATTGATGACATCAGCCATCGTCACGCCGTCAGCACGGGCCGCAAATGTTAGCGCCATTCTGTGACGCAAGACCGGTTGGGCTAGCGCCACGACATCATCGATAGATGGCGCAAAGCGACCCTCGATCAATGCGCGTGCACGTACGGCCAGCGAGAACGCCTGGCTGGCGCGTGGACCCGGGCCCCAGGAGACATGGGACTTGATGTCTTCGGCGCCACCTTCTTCTGGGCGGGCACTGCGCACCAATTTCAGAATGGCATCCAGCACTTTCTCACCGACGGGAATGGCGCGAACCAGGCGCTGAAAGAACATCATGTCCTGAGCGCGAATGACTTCTTTGGCGTGTTCGTCGGTAACACCGGTCGTTGCGAGCAGCACTCGCTTTTCAGCTTCGATGTCGGGATAACCGATGTTGATTTGTAGCAGGAAGCGGTCGAGTTGTGCTTCCGGCAGCGGGTAAGTGCCTTCCTGTTCCAGTGGGTTTTGCGTCGCGAGCACATGGAAGGGGTGGGGCAGGTCGTAGCGCATGCCGGCGACGGTGACGTGGTGTTCTTGCATCGCCTGAAGCAGCGCCGATTGCGTGCGCGGACTGGCGCGATTGATTTCGTCGGCCATCAGAAGCTGGGCAAAGACCGGGCCCTTGATGAAGCGAAAGGTGCGACGGCCATTTTCGGCTTCTTCGAGCACTTCGGAGCCCACAATGTCGGCGGGCATGAGATCAGGGGTGAACTGAATGCGTTTGGTGGCGAGCCCCAAAACAATGCCAAGCGTCTCGACAAGTTTGGTTTTGGCCAGACCCGGAACACCGATCAGCAAACCGTGGCCGCCGGCCAGCATGGTGATCAGCGACTGATCGACGGCTTCACGCTGACCGAAGATGACGCGGCCGATGGCTTCGCGCACGGCGGCAAGTTTGGCGACGGCGAGTTCGACTTCGCGAACGATGCTGTCTGAATTGTCGAGAGCGGGCAGGTTGGGCGACACTCGGGCTCTTCCGTTCAAACTCGTTAATGGGGGATCATTTCACGCACAGGCGCGGCTTTTTCATGGCACCGCAGGTTACGTCTTTGTTATAGCCAAAATGGGGCCATGGACAGAACTCTCTGACGCCCTATGCTCAATGATAGTTGATCGTTGACGTTAACAAATTGGCGAAACGCGGTAATGTCCAGTTCAACACAAGATCCACTGTATCGGGGGGCGCCTGCTCCCGACATATTGCGCGGTCTGGCGGATGTTCAGGCCGAAGCAGCGCACACGCATAAGTTGCCACCTGTCGAGAAATGGAACCCGCCATTTTGTGGCGATTTGGACATGCGGATCGCCGCTGACGGTTCATGGTTCTATCTTGGCACTCCGATCGGGCGTCCGGGACTGGTGAGGCTGTTTTCAACTATTTTGCGGCGCGAAGCGGATGGAAGCTATGTGCTGGTGACGCCAGTCGAGAAGGTTGGGATCAAAGTCGATGATGTGCCGTTCATCGCGGTGCGTGTGGATGCCAGCGGCGAGGGGCACGCTCAAACGCTTCAATTTACGACAAATGTTGGCGATAGCGTGACCGCAGGGAGCGCACACAAAATGCGGGTCGAGTTCCGGGGACCGGCGCGCGAGCCACGGCCTTATCTGCATGTGCGTGGCGCTCTGGAGGCGCGGATCGCGCGGCCGGTGTTTTACGAGCTGGTGAATTTGTCGGAGGAGCGCGCATTGCCGGTTGGCCGCGAGCTTGGTGTCTGGAGCGGGGCTGAATTCTTTTCATTGGGTTCACCAGATCCATGAGCGATGCAGAGCTCAGGCGGCGAATGAGCGAGCGCGTGAGTTTTGACGCGCGCGCGCGCCAGAAGCCCAAACGCAGTGACTATGATTTGAACCCGCATTGGCGTGAGGCTCAGCCCGAGGTTCGGGTGCTGAAACCTGCAGCGGTGCTGATTCCCATCATTGAACGCGTGCAGGGCCTGCAGGTTCTGTTTACAAGGCGTGCCGATCATCTTGCGCGTCATGCAGGACAAGTGAGTTTTCCCGGAGGGCGGGTGAACGACGATGAGGCCGAGGCGCTTGCTGCAGCGCTGCGTGAGACAGAGGAAGAAGTGGGGTTGGCGCGCGATTTTGTGACGGTGCTGGGCGATCTGGATCGCTATGAGACAGGGACCGGGTTTTCAATTCATCCGTTCGTGGGGCTGGTGCGTGAAGGCTTTGAGCTGAAAGTCGATGCCGGGGAGGTGGCGGAAGTTTTCGAAGTGCCGCTGGCGTTTCTGATGGATCAGCAAAATCACGAACAAAAATCAGCGGAATGGCAGGGGCGTGAGCGGCGCTATTATGCAATGAATTATGGTCGGCATTACATCTGGGGTGCGACGGCGGGCATCTTGATCAATTTGCATGAGTGTCTATACGGCTGAGCGATGACGAAACCATATTCACTGAAGACCGAGCCGTGGCTGAACGCGCCGGAAACCCTGGCGGTGATGCAAGCGCTGACTGCCGATGGCGGGGATGCGCGCTTTGTCGGGGGCTGCGTGCGCAATGCGTTGTTGCGCGTTGCGGTCGATGACATCGACATCGCAACTCCGCTGACACCGCAAGAGGTGACCCTGCGGGTTGAAGCGGCGGGCTTGCGCGCAGTCGCTACCGGCGTTGAGCACGGCACGGTAACCGTGATCTCGCGAAGCGCCGAAGGACGGGCCAAGCCGTATGAAGTGACAACGCTGCGTCGTGATGTTTCCACGGATGGCCGGCGCGCGACGGTTGCGTTCACCAGCGACTGGGCCGAGGACGCGGGGCGGCGCGACTTTACGATGAATGCGCTCTACGCCGATGTGAATGGCGAGGTCTTCGACTATTCGTCGGGCGTTGAGGATTTGCGCGCGGGGCGGGTGCGGTTTATCGGCAATGCAGATCAACGCATCGCCGAGGATTATTTGCGGATCCTGCGCCTGTTTCGCATTCACGCCTGGTATGGCAAAGGTGAAATGGACGGCGAGGGTTTGCGCGCTTGTGCCGCGGCCCGGGGAGATATCAAGTCGCTGTCGGGTGAGCGTATCCAAAAGGAAATGCTGAAACTGTTTGGCGCCGATGCGCCGGTGCCGGTGTTGCGCACGATGGCAGCGACGGGGGTGCTGGACGAGCTGTTGGCGGGCGAGCTTTCGTTCGAGCGCTTTCAGTCGGTGTGTGCCATGGACGGCGATCATTTTTTTGCGGCCGATGGTGTCTTGCGGTTGGGCGCGTTGCTCAGCGATGGCACCCAGGCGCGTGAGGTGGCGGCGCGTTGGCGGTTGTCGAACGAGCATCGCGACCGGCTTGGCGCGATGCTGACGGCGCCGGTGAAAATCGTGTCGTATATGTCGATCCGCGAGGTGCGGCGGGCGCTCTACAGGCTTGGTGCGGCGCCGTTCAAGGATTTGGTGCGGCTGCGCTGGGCGGAGGATACGAAAGCATCAAACGGGGTGCAGTGGCGCACGTTGCTGGCACTTGCCGATGGTTGGGTGAGGCCGGAGCTGCCATTGACGGGCGGGAATGTGATGGCGGCCGGTATTCCGCACGGGCCGCTGGTCGGGCGCGTGCTGAGTGAGGTCGAAGAATGGTGGATCGACAGCGACTTCACCGACGATCCGTTTTCGATCGCCGAACGGCTGAAGGCTGTGGTGCAGGCGGTGGTGTGAAGCGTGGCCCGTTAACCGGTTCGAAATGCCCGCGCTTCGACCAGGTGATTTTTCGTTTTTGCCCAGTACATAAGCGCCACGAGGCAGAGTGCGATTACCACGATTGTGATTATGGAGTCTTCAGGACCAAACGCACCGCCGGTCAGCCACGCAGGGCCGTTGTAGCGGCTTTCGAAGGGGGCGAGAGCGCGCCAGTAATCAAGGCCCGATAATTGTAACCCGGTCAGGATGATCGCAAAATTCCACGCGGCGTGATTAGCGGCTGCGATCCACAGATTACGCGAAATCACAAACACCATCGTCCAGAATGCACCTATTAGAGTTCCCGAAATAACAGTTGAGACCGCTTCCTCAGCGCTGGCACCTTCGACGTTGGCAAGATGCAAAACCGCAAATATCAACGACTGCAGCCACAAAGCGGGAATGGTGCCCCAAGCGCTTTCAAGGATGCGAAACAGGATGCCGCGAAATGCAATCTCTTCCAACATAGCCGCGATCAGGATCAAGCCGGCAACGCCCAGCAATCCGCTTTGCAAGCTGCGAACGGAAGTTACCTCGTAGACGCCAGCTGCAAATAGCGACAGGGTTGTGATCGAAATCAGCGCGGCACCGGACATGATGCCCAACGCTATTCCCGCTGGCTTGAGCCGAAGTTCATCGACTGTGCGATTCTCGATTAGCCGGACATAGAGCCAATAGGCAAAAAGGGCGAAGAGCAAAATGCCGGTACGCCGCAGTGCGCTTGTAGCTTCATCGCTGAGCTGGAATGTGGCTTGGACCTCCGGCAATAGCAGCAGGCGAAAGATTTGCACTGAGCCCAGGATGGCACCTGAGGCCAGTAGCAGTTTCAAAACGGCTTGAGCCGCAACACGCAAATCCAACAAAGACAAAGCCCCCGCACTTGGAATTTTCATAATAGCTACGTCAAATTTGTATGAGAATGCAGAAATATGCATAGTATCCATGCATATTTGTTTGGATTGGCAGCTCAAAATGATGGATTGGAGCGACATTCGAGTCTTTTTGGCGATCGCTCGCGGAGGGACGCTTGGGGCTGCGGCGCGCGCATTAGGTCAGACTCAGCCAACGATGGGGCGGCGGCTAAGAACGCTTGAAAGTGCAGTCGGACATAGTTTGTTTCAGCGGACCAATGATGGTTTCGCCCTGACGGACGAAGGTTCGGCCATGCTGGTGCATGCTGAACGTATGGAGGAAGACGCGCTTGCCATCGAGCGGCAAGCCGCCGGTCTTGGCAACCTGCTTGCTGGGGACTTGCGCGTGACGTCCATCGATTGGTTCGGCGCGCATGTTCTGGCACCGGTGCTTGCCGAGTTCGCTCGTCAGCATCCGCGTGTTTCGGTTGAGCTATTAACTGATCAGCGCTTCCTTAGTCTTTCGCGGCGCGAGGCGGATGTGGCGTTTCGCTTTGGACCCTTCGATGAGCCTGATGTGGTGTCACGAAAACTGCTGCGGCTTAGCTATGGCGCATACTTACGCACTGGCGATGCGCATCCAGTGGCTGGAGATGGTGCGGGTACAAACTTGATGGCGCTGGATTCGGCTTTTTCGGGGACACCCGACGACGGTTGGTTGCAGAAGGCGCTGCCGAACGCGCGCATCGTGTTCCGCAGCAACAGCCGAAATGTCCAAGCAAGAATGTGTGCCCAAGGCGTGGGTGTCGCCGTGCTGCCTGTGCTTCTGGGTAATGCGATCACAGGTATCGAACGCGTGAACCTTGGTGATGAGCCGCCAAGCCGTGATATGTGGGTCGGGTTTCACAGTGATTTGCGGCGGTTAGCACGCCTTCGTGCGCTGATTGATTTGGTTGTGGCAAAGCTTGCGGCGTGAAGCGTCTGATTTTGTGTACGCGAACCGCTTTATTGCTTAAGGTAATTGGCAATCCTCGTGCGAGCCGGTGAAGAAATTCAGCACCGGGATGCGCTTCGG
>JANOFD010000788.1:0-2956 GCA_031413455.1 Rhodobiaceae bacterium | reverse complement strand
CGGCAAATGTGCCTGGGTCCACGAGCTTGACGGCCACCACGCCGCAGATCCAACCGATCCCCACGCAGAGTCCCTCTCGGCCAAAAGCTGCCGCGCGCGAGCTTACCGGGCGCAATCCAACATATTGTTGCGCCAATGCGACGTGCTGATCGCCATCAGCGACCCGAACGAGCCGGGCCGGGCCGGCGGCACACGTGAGACGCTGGCTTCAGCAGTGGAGCTGCGGGTGCCGGTCCTTCACATTTCGCTGGTCGACGCGAGCGTGCGCATGGTCAAATCGCACGCGGAGTTCGACGACTTACCCTTTCGCACCAGCGTTGGCGAATGGCGCGCGGTGCTCGACAAGACAATCGTTGAAATCCTGGCGGCACCCTACCGCATGCATCCGGGGAAAGGCGCGGCCACGGGCAATGCCGGCGCCCTGACTGCCGAAGAACGAAAGCTGTTCGTTGAATTCTTCGCGCCGGCTGTGCCCAAGGACGGGGTTTTGAATCGCCTATGGCGCGCCGTGGATGGGCGATTGAAGCAACCGGGCCCCTCGTTCCCGGATACGGATATTCAGGCGCTGGGCTCTTATCGCAAACGCGCTCAGGATCTGAGTTCCCACTACTCTGGCAAGTATCGTGGCGCGTTCGTTGCGAATTTTTCGCTCGCGGTTATGGCCGTGTTCCTGGCCACCACCAGCCTGCTGGTCGCGCTCTGGCTGCCCGAGACCCTCACGACCAAGGTGCTGCTTGTGTGCCTGGGTGTGGCCAAGCTTGCGATTATCATTGCCATTTTCCGCACCACCAGCAACGCAAACAAGAGCCGCTGGAACGAGCTGGCGGTCGACTATCGTTACATCGCCGAACGGCTGCGGGCGATGAACTTTCTGCCTTATCTGGGGCTGCTGCGGGCGCCTATTCCCAGTGCGACGCAAACATCCACAAGGCGCTTGCAGCAGACGATCGCCGATTGGCTGGCGTTGGCGATCATCCGGCAGGCCGGGCTGGAACAGGCGGCGGGAAATAACATCGATCCGGCCCGGGGTATCGCTGCGATCAAAGACCAGTGGCTGACGGGCCAAATTGCCTATCATCGGTCCGCCGCCGCGAAGATGGATTTTATGAGCTCGACACTCGAAACCGCAGGCGCGTGGTTTACGTATACCGTGATCGCGTGCGTATCCGCCGACCTTTTGCTCGTGTCGGCCGCCGCCCTGCACCTCTTGCCGGTTGGCCTGGAGAAGTCGGTGCACGATTTGACGCCGTTGCTGCTGTTCTTTGCGGCCGTGTTGCCCGCCGCCGTCGCCGGCGCCAACGGCATCCGCTTTCAGTCCGAAAGCGACCGGCTCGCGGAACGATCGCACGCGTTCGCCAACGTTCTCGAAGAAGTTCGGCTGGAGGCCTCGAACCTTTACGCGGAAGCCATCGAGGCGCGCCGAACGCAAGCCAACCCCGGCGCCTGGACAGGTCCGGCGGCGCTGATGGCTGAAGGCTGCGCGCAACTCTTTCTCGACGAAGTCGCCGAATGGTCGGTGCTCTATGCCAAGGAGCTCGGCGACGCGTAGGTGATACGTCCGGGGACAGGTTTGCCGCCCTTCACCAACGAGTAAATCGCCGGAATGACGATCAGCGTTAGCACCGTCGACGATACCATGCCGCCGATCATTGGCACGGCGATGCGTTGCATGATTTCTGAGCCGGCGCCGGTGCTCCACATGATAGGCAGGAGGCCTGCCATGATGGCGGTGACAGTCATGAGTTTCGGGCGGACGCGTTCGACGGCGCCTTCCATGATGGCTAAGGTGATGTCTGCGGCGCTCACCGAGCGGCCTTCGCTCGCGGCGCGTGCGGCGTGGGCGCGGTAGGCGTTGTCGAGGTAGATGAGCATGACCACGCCGGTTTCGGCGGCGACGCCTGCAAGGGCGATGAAGCCGACGGCGACGGCGACACTGAAATTGAAGCCGAGGGCGTACATCAGCCACAATCCGCCGACGAGCGCGAAGGGTACCGAGAGCATGACGATCAGGGTGTCGCTCAAGCGTCTGAAGTTCAGATAGAGCAGCAGGAAGATGATCAGCAGTGTGAAGGGTACAACGATCATCAGTTTGGCCTGGGCGCGCTCGAGATACTCGAACTGACCGCTCCATATGGGATAGACGCCGGCTGGGAATTTTACATCGCGCGCCACGGCGGCGCGCGCCTCGTTGACATAGCCGCCGAGGTCGCGGTCGCGCACGTCGACGAAGACATAGGCCGCGAGTTGCGCGTCTTCGGTACGGATGTTTGAGGGACCCTGTTCGAGTTTGATGCGCGCGACCTGGCCTAGCGGCACGCCGCCGCCGGCGATAGGCACGATGACCTGTTGGGCAATTGTCTGCGGATCGGAGCGCAGGTCGCGCGGATAGCGGAGGTTGACGCTGTAGCGTTCACGGCCTTCGACGGTGGTGGTGATGGTTTCACCACCGAGGGCCATGGCGATGGTGTCCTGCACCTGATCGACGCTGAGGCCGTAGCGCGCGAGTTCGCGCCGGTCGGGCTCGATGGTCAGGTAATATCCGCCGCCGATGCGTTCAGAAAAAGCGCTGGCGGTGCCTGGGACCTTGCGCAGCACGCGCTCGATCTCGCGAGCGGCGGTTTCGATGTCGACGAGTGAGCGGCCAATGACCTTGACCCCGACGGGGGTGCGGATACCGGTCGAGAGCATGTCGATGCGCGCCTTGATCGGCATCGTCCAGGCGTTGCTGACGCCGGGGAATTGCAAACTCGCGTCCATTTCGGCGATGAGTTTGTCTGTGGTCATCCCGGGTCGCCATTCGCTTTCGGGCTTGAGGTTCACGACGGTCTCGAACATTTCGAGAGGTGCGGGATCAGTTGCCGTTGCGGCGCGGCCGGCTTTGCCGAAGACGGAGGCGACCTCGGGGAACGATTTGATGATTTTGTTTTGCGTCTGCATCAGTTCGCCGGCTTTGGTG
>JANOFD010000787.1:0-1955 GCA_031413455.1 Rhodobiaceae bacterium | reverse complement strand
GGGGCTGGCGTTGTACTGGCTGGCTTGGCCTTGTTGATGCTGTGGCTGTCCCTGACCAGAGGGCTGACCGCCGCCTTGACCTTGCTGGGGCTGAACGCTGCTTTGATAGGCCATGATCAGACGGTAATAATGCTCGGCATGCTGAAGATAGTTTTCAGCCATCACGCGGTCGCCGGATGAATTGGCGTCGCGCGCCAGCTGCAGATATTTTTCGTAGACGTGATGCGCGTTGCCACGGATTTTGACGTCCGGCCCGTTCGAATCGATCGTGCGGTGGATGTTGAAAACCTGGTCCTGGGTTTGATGTGAAGCGCTTTGATGGCGTGGGCCGCCACTGCTTCCGCCACCACCACCACCACCGCCGCCGCTTCCGCCGTAGCCCTTGCCGCGGCCGCGGCCGCGACCGCGCTTATTGTTGTTATTATTGTTATTGTTGGTTGGTCCCGGTCTCATATTCATGAGTTTTTCCGCTTTTTGTTCGCAATGTCAGTGAAAAAGTGCGGCGCACGACGCCGTTTCGCTTGGGCTTTGCCCGCACCGAAATGCCGGGAGCGCCCGATTGATCAAGTCAATTTCCAATAACCCCTAGTGAGCGTCTAAAGCTCCTCGACTTAGGTCGAGAACCTTGTTGCTGTGTGCTGGCTTTTAAGCCTGAGGCGTGCGCCGGTCTCGAGCCCCTCGAGAATGGTGGCGCGGGTACGTTCTCAATTGCTGCAGAGAGGTTAGACGAAAACCTTGAAGAATACCAATGTGTTTTTGGCAGTTTACCTAATGAAACCGACTATTGCGGCAACTTGGCCAGGATAACGCGGTCATTTCCGCCCAAATCCTTGATGATTTTGTGGACTTTCAACCCATGGCTCCGCAGCGTTTGGCTGGCTGACCGGCCTTGATCGTAACCTATTTCGATGATCGCAGGCGCGCCGGGTGCCAACACGGCGTGCAATGTGGCGGCGATTCGCCGGAGAGGCTCCAGTCCATCCACGCCGCCATTGAGGGCGAGGTGCGGTTCGTATTCGCGCACGTCAGGGTCGAGGCCTTCGATGACGGAGGTGGCAATATAGGGCGGGTTGGAGATCACCAGGTCGAAACGCTGGCCCTTGAAGGCCGCAAAGTCGCCGTGCTGAAACTGTGCACGCGAGGCGACGCCCAAACGTTCGGCATTGCTCTGGGCGATGGCGAGCGCCGGGTGGGAGATGTCGAGCCCCGTGCCTTCCGTGTTTTTCCATTCGCTGAGCAAGGCGATGAGCAGGCAGCCTGAGCCGGTGCCGAGGTCAAGGATTGAGCGTGGCGAGGTGTCTTTGAAATGCTTCAGTGCGGCTTCGACAAGCGTTTCGGAATCCGGGCGCGGGATTAGGACGGCGGGCGAAACTTCAAAGTCGAGGCTCCAGAATTCGCGGCGGCCGAGGATGTAGGCAGTGGGCTCGCGTTGGGCGCGGCGGGTGATAGCGGCGGCGAATTTTTCCGGGGCCACAGCACACAGTATTCGCGCCTCACGCATCGGATCTTCGATACCGGCGGCGGCGAGACGCGCTGCGGCCTCTTGCAACGTCACGCGCTGCCACCTTCATCGAGCTGGGCCAGGCGTTTGGCCTGGTCGTCGTTGACGAGGGCGTCGATGATTTTGCCGAGGTTCAGGCCCTGCATCACTTGATCGAGTTCGTAAAGCGTCAGGTTGATGCGGTGATCGGTGCAGCGGCCCTGGGGGTAGTTGTAGGTGCGGATGCGCTCGGACCGGTCGCCCGAGCCGATCTGGCCCTTGCGCTGCGCCGACCGCTCGGCGTCGAGCTTGGCGCGCTGGGCGTCGTAGAGCCTGGCGCGCAGCACCTTCATCGCCTTGGCCTTGTTGCGGTGCTGCGACTTCTCGTCCTGTTGCTGCACCACGACGCCGGTCGGGATGTGGGTGATGCGCACCGCGCTGTCGGTGGTGTTGACCGACTGGCCGCCGGGGCCGG
>JANOFD010000786.1:0-2876 GCA_031413455.1 Rhodobiaceae bacterium | reverse complement strand
GAATGAACACGAAGAGAAAAAAGAGCCATGGTGAGGCACGGTACGACGAGCTCGCCTGCGTGGATTGCGAACCGTCAGGCATCGGTGGGTTCCCGTGCCGAGGATGCTTTCGGACCGTAGGCCTTGACGCTCAGTATGGCGCCGATTGCGCCAACAGCAGCCAATACCACGTAGGTGACGACATTTTCAGCCGCTTGCGGCGCATCGGGCGCAGCCATGCGCCAAAGGCCGCCAAGCAAGGTGACCCAGCCGGTGAGCGTCACGATGATAGGCCAACGCCAAGTCCAGAGATTGTGTGCGCGAACGATAGCAAGGCCGGCAACGAAAAGAATTGCACCGTTGAGATAAACAACTGGCGCTATTTGGTTCGCGAAGACGTCCATGTTGATGGCTTCGGTGACGGCAAGCGCGACCATGGCTGGGCCGATCAATCCCGCGAGTTCTCTTGAGTCCGTCATGCTTATCCCCCTGGGGAGTCGGAGAATTGGCCGCTAAGGGCGGGGCCGACTCGGGCGCCGCTTCAAGAACCAAAAGACGGCAAGGCCGCCGGCCGCCAGAGATATAGCTCCAACAACCGCCCATGTGAGCGAGGGACCCTGAATGGGAGCGCAATCCGAAAAGCAAAGAATTGGCCGCACTTGCGCTATCCCCAGTCCCTGAAGCAGCCAGAGCCCGCCCACCAATGCGGCAAGCAGGCCGAGTACAAAAGTTACCTGCTTCACGTGATTTCTCCGTTCTCAGCCGGACTGACAGCAGCCCCCAAGCCAATATCAACGCAGGCGGGGGCGACAGGTTCCCCCGCGCGGGCGTCAAACCGCCTCAGCGAGCGCGGCCGCCGCTCCCGGGTCGTGCGCGGCCAGCACGACGAGCCCTGTGCGTCGCGGAACCGTTCGCGATAACAACGCTGGAGTTCCAAGAAATGGGGTCAGACACCAATAAACTCTAACTTGCCAACCCGCGCGGACCTTCGCGCCCCGCTGCGAATCCCAGGCGGACGCTTTTGCGATCGACGACAGCCCGAGCTTGTCCCAGACCTTCGCGTCATTCGCGCCTTCCGCCTCGCCAAGGCTACGGCAGACAGGTCGCGTGCGGCCCTGTGCAGCAGCGAAAACCAGTCCCAAAGGGCCGACAGGGTGCCGGCGGTCCCAGGGCTGGCGCTTTCGCAGCCCGCGCCCTCAAGGCAACTCGCCCTTCGGCCAAGAACCCTTCAGCGCGCAAAGCTTCTTTCCGAACATGTTGGTGACGCCCCCCATTTGCGGCTTCTTCAATGAAGTTGGTTTGCTTCGCCAGCCCTCGACGGTCTTGGTGCCGGTGGCCTCTTGCCCAGAGACATAGTAGACGACATTCGCCTTGCAATCGAACGCCCACACCAGCCACCCGGCGGCGGGTGCCTTCGCCGCATCCTCCGGCTTTACATAAATCATCCGCGCCGCGACGAAACCGGTGGCGCTGTCTTCGAAGGCACTATCGACATCGAACAGGTGAAACACGCCCTCTTTGCTGTAGGGATCAGCCGGCATAATCTTCAGCCACTTCTCACCGGCGAGCGCAGGCGACGCAAGTCCAACCGAGCAAAACATGCCAAGCATGAATCCCAATCTGGCCGCTGTCATTGAATTCTCCCTGCTTCGAGTCGTGACGCTCAACGACCATACGCTCAATCGATCAGCTTTTCAAAAAACACGCTTTGGCTGATCGTGTGCGGCGGTTTGGTTGTGTATTCCCCGAAGGCCGGACAACGCGAAAATCCAGCGCGCTCGTAAACAAGCAAAGCCGCCTTCAGCCGGTCACCCGTTTCCAGCCGCAACAGAAGAAATCCCTGCGCGCGCGCTTCGCCTTCCAGGTGCGCAAGCAGCAACTGCACCAGACCGCGGCCGCGAAATGCCGGCCGGATGAACATACGCTTGAGCTCGGCAAATCCATCATCACGCGCCACCGCGCCGCATCCCACGGCCTGTCCATCCAGTCTGACGATGAAAAACCGGATGCGGGGTTGAAACACCTCGTTGATATTCAGGGCATGACTGCATTCAGCCGAGTGCGCAACATCCAGCTCGGCATCCAATTCATTAAGCAGAACGCGCGCTTCGTCCGTCGCCTGCTCCAAGTGTTCGAAGACTACGATCAAGGGATGAGTCCCTGCCGGACCGACGCCTTGTCCAGTATCGTATCCAGTGCGCTTCGATCTTTGACAGCGATATACTTTGCACGCAACGCCCCCAGCGATTTCGCGTGATATTTTTGCGGCTTCTGGCGCCATGCAAAACCGCGCAGTTTGACCTCGAACTCCTCGTCAGGCCGCGCCAGTGCGGCGGCATTGGCAAGCGTCCACGGCATGAACAACTCGCCCGCCCAATCTTTGATGATCGGCATCAGGGTGGGCTCGAGCGTTTGCCAAGCCTCGAACGGACCAAACGCCGTAGGCCAAAGCAGGCGCTGAATCCACGCCAGCACGTGCTGCCCACGCGCCTCAATAACGGCACAGGGCGTGGGGTCGCTCCACATATTGTAGAGCTGTCCCCATAATGCGAAATCGGCGAATGATGGCCGCGCGCCGAACAAGAATGGCCGTACTGCCAAATGGGCATCGAGCTGAGCCAGCGCATCATGAAAACTGTCCTCGATGAACTGCGCTGTCGTATCGCTGGAGCCCACAAACCAAACGCGCCCCACCATGCGCGCCCGGATTTGCTCGGCAAGCGCTGTTTGCGCCGTCTCGTTCATCGATGGGTTCATCGAAAGCGCAATGCGCCCGGCCGACGCCATCTGGTCGACCTCGCGCCGCCAACGATAGTGAAACATCCATTTGTTGCCCCACTCGTCACCCACCTCTTCCAGAAGCGCAGAAAGAAACGCCAGCGCCGGATCGGCCGGGT
>JANOFD010000785.1:0-12080 GCA_031413455.1 Rhodobiaceae bacterium | reverse complement strand
CGGCGAGATGAACGTGCGCACGGCCACCCTGACGACCGGCGGGGTGGCGATGATGGACATCTCTTTGACGCCGGACAACGCGAGTTGCAGGGTGCGCGGAATGGGGGTTGCGGTCAGGGTCAAGACGTGGACCTCGGCGCGCAATTGCTTCAGGCGCTCCTTATGGCCGACGCCGAAATGTTGCTCTTCGTCGACGACAAGCAGGCCAAGGTCGCGAAACTCGATTGACTTGGCGAGCAGGGCATGGGTGCCGATGACGATATCGACCTTGCCTACGGCCAACGCGGCGCGGGTCTCGGCGGTTTCCTTCGGGCTGACCATGCGCGAGAGTTGCTGGATGCGAATGGGAAAGCCTGCAAAGCGCGTGGTGAAGGTCTTGAAATGCTGGCGCGAAAGCAAAGTCGTGGGCACGACAATTGCGACTTGCCTGCCGGTCATGGCGACGACGAAGGCCGCGCGCAAGGCAACCTCGGTCTTGCCGAAGCCGACGTCGCCGCAGATCAGGCGATCCATCGGCAGACCTTTGGTCAGGTCTTCCATGACGTCGCCGATGGCCTTTTCCTGGTCTTCGGTTTCGCCATAGGGGAAGCGGGCGCAGAACTCTTCGTAGACGCCGTCGGGCGCGTCGATGACAGGGCCTTCACGCAATTGGCGCTCGGCGGCGACTTTGATGAGTTGCTCTGCCATGTCGCGGATGCGGTTCTTGAGCTTGGCTTTGCGGGTTTGCCACCCTGCCCCGCCCAGGCGATCAAGCACTGCGCCTTCGTCGTCGGCGCCGTAACGGGACAGGAGTTCGATGTTTTCGACCGGCAGGAAAAGCTTGCCGCCATCATACTGAAGCTCGAGGCAGTCGTGCGGTGCGCCAGCGGCTTCGATTGTCTTGAGGCCCAAATAGCGGGCAATGCCGTGATCAACATGGACGACAAGATCGTTGGTGTTGAGGGCTGCGGCTTCGACGATGAAGTTTGCGGCGCGCTTTTGTCGAGACTGCCGGCGCACAAGGCGATCGCCGAGGATGTCTTGCTCCGAGAATACGGCAAGGTTGGCGGTCTCGAATCCGGCTTCGAGCCCCAGGACCACGACGGCAGTGGCGCTTGGGTGCAGCTTCTGAACTTCTGCCCAGTTGGCGGCTGTCGTTATTGGAGTGACGCCATGATCGGCCAGCACGCCACCCATCCGGTCGGCCGAGCCCGCCGTCCAGCAGGCGATGACGACGCGCTTGTTTTGGCCCGTGAGGGCTTTCATCGTGGCGACAACGCTGTCGAAGACATTCTTGGAGGCGGCGATGCGTTCGGGAGCAAAGTCGCGGCCGCGCACGGCACCGGCGTCGTGCTGGCCGGAAAGTTCCACTGGTTTAAAAGGTGAAAATTGTTGACTGTCACGCGCTTTGAGGGAAGCGACCCAGTCAACTTCGTTGAGGTAGAGCGTGTCGGGCGCCAGGGGTTTGTACGGCGGTACCATCCCCTTCATGACGGCCTTGGTGTCTTGGCGGGCGGCGACACGCGCTTCGTAATAGTCGGTGATCAATGCAATACGTGCGGCGTGGGACTCTTCAACCTGATGATCCAGAGTTACCGGAGCCTGGCCGGTATAGTCGAAGAGAGTTTCAAGCCTGGAATGAAACAGAGGCAACCAGTGTTCCATGCCGTGATGCTTGCGGGCAGCGCTGACGGCCTCATAAAGCGGGTCGTCGCCCAGCACCGTGCCGAAGGTCGCGATGTAACCGGAGCGAAAGCGCTGGATGGAGTCCTTGTCCATCGGCACTTCGCTGACCGGTGTGAGTGAGACAGTGTTGATTTCGCCAATAGAGGTTTGGCTTTCGGCATCGAACTGGCGGATTGATTCCAAGGCGTCGCCAAACAGGTCCAATCGTACCGGCGTTTCCATGCCGGGCGGAAAGATATCGATGATGCCGCCACGCACGGCAAAGTCGCCTGGTTCAACGACTGCGCCCGCGCGGTTGAAGCCGTTGCGGGTGAGAAAGGACAAGAGTTCATCGACTTGCACCGTACCTCCCTTGACGGCGACGAAGCATGCGTTGGCAATCGCGTTGCGCGGGGGAACCCGCTGCAATGCGGCGCTGACAGTGGCCACGACTACGCGGGGGCTGCGCGCGGGAACCGAGAGGGCCGCCAGCGTCGCCATGCGTTCCGACACGATTTCCGGCTTGGGCGAGACGCGGTCATAGGGAAGGCAGTCCCAGCCGGGGAACTGGAGAACGGTCAGGGTGGGCTCAAAGAATTTCAACGCCTCAGCCAAGGCGGCCATGCGCGGTTCATCGCGGGCGATGTGGAGGTGCAGGTTGCCGGATTTCTTAATCGCCTGAGCGATCAGAAAAGCGTCATAACCCTCGGGGGCGCCGGCTAAAGTCGTGAATTTGCTCATAGAGTTTCGTGCGATAGTGGCCGGGTGGCGTGCGACGCTCGCACAGCCAG
This sequence comes from Rhodobiaceae bacterium, assembly GCA_031413455.1. Lineage (GTDB taxonomy): Bacteria > Pseudomonadota > Alphaproteobacteria > Micropepsales > Micropepsaceae > SZUA-430. Next base: position 9,645 of record JANOFD010000785.1, on the reverse strand, counting down.
TCATAGAGGTCCTGATCGGGAACATTAAGCAGGATTTCGAAGTCCGCCAATGCTGTTTCGTCAAGCTGTTCGACGTGGGCGTCCGCGAAAGGGCCAAGAACCAAGTCAACCTCTTTCATGCCGCGGTGCCAGGCACGGAACCGAATGCGCTTGCGACGATGTTCAGGGTCGATTTCCATGTGCCTCGTATAGGGGTCGGCGGCCATTTGCGCCAGGGTTTCCGACTGGAAACACTCAGCGTGCCACCCTATATAAAGTGATTGCCCCAAGGGATTCTGTTTATGAATATGAATGCTCCCATCCCTTTGTCGCGCGCCAAACTCGATGGGGTACTGGCGCGAATTATGCAGGTCGTAAAGCTCAGAGACGGGCGGCGCTTGGGGTATGCGCAGTTCGGCTCACCCGGTGCTCTGCCGGTGTTCTATTTTCACGGCTGGCCTGGTTCACGGCTTGAGGCCGGGTTCTTCAATATTCCCAGCGTCCAAATGATCGGCGTGGATCGCCCGGGCTATGGTTTGTCGGACCCATCACGCGGGCGCAAGCTTTCGGATTGGCCGCGCGATATAGAGGACTTGGCTGATCATTTGGGGTTCAACAAATTCGCCGTCGTGGGCATGTCAGGCGGCGGGCCTTATGCGGCGGCTTGCGCTTATTATCTGAAGTCGCGATTGACGAAAGTCGCAATCGTCGCAGGCCTGGGGCCGCCAGAGGCCCCCGGCATGGGGGGCAACCGTGTAGGCTTTCTGCTCAATTTGGGGCAAAGGCCATTGCGTTCTGCCGTGCTGATGAATGTCGCCAGAGCGCTGATCCGCAATCCGGCAGCGGAGAAGCACTTTGAGCGCATCAAGCTGAGGATGCCACGTGCCTCCAAGGACATTGAGGCGATGACACCGGAGTTTCTTCGCATGTTGCTGATGAGCTTTCGCGAAGGGTTGCGGGCATCGGTAAAGGGGGCATCCTCGGACGCGCGCATCTATGGCGAACCTTGGCCCTTTGCACTGTCCGATATCCGAGTCCCAGTGTCAGTCTGGCACGGCAAACATGACGCGCAGGTCCCGGCGTCGATCGGGAAGTACTATGCGAAGCACATCCCGAATGCGCGCGGCACGTTTCCCGATAACGAAGGGCATGTTTCCATCGTCACGAATTTCATTGAGGCAATTATCGGCGATTTGCGTGCGCCCTGAGATTCTCTTTCCGCTCTTTGCCGATGTCGCGACGCTTTCCGGAATCGGACCGCGCTTTGCGAAACTGATTGCGAAGCTGGCCGGGCCGCGATTGGTTGATCTGTTGTGGCACAAGCCGGTTTCACTGCACGACTGGAGCCGGAAAGAAACCGTCGCCAGCGCTCCGGACGGCGAAGTAGTGACGCTGACCCTGACAATTGTGGAGCATGCACCGCCGCCCCGCGCTGGAATGCCCTATAAAGTCAGAGCGAGCGACGAGACGGGTTTTATCGATCTCGTTTTTTTTAGGGGACATAAGGATTATCTGAAGTCAGCACTTCCTGTAGGAGCCACTCGCTATGTGAGTGGCAAGGTCGAGCGCTATGATGGCCGCCCACAAATGCCACACCCCGAACGTTTGTTGGACGAAAAGGCGTTTGCGGCGGCGCCGGTGATTGAGCCCGTCTATGGCGGCACGGAAGGACTGCCGCCGCGGATCCTGACGCGGGCTGTTGCTGGCGCGGTCGAAAAGGCACCTGACTTGCCGGAATGGCAAGATGATGCGTGGCTGCGCAAACAAGGGTGGCCGGACTGGCGCAGCGCACTGGTGAAATTGCATACGCCGCGGATGCTGACGGATCTGGCGCCAAACTCGCCTGAACGGCGGCGGTTGGCATTTGATGAGCTTCTGGCAAGCCAACTGGCGTTGGTATTGGCTCGCGCCCGGCTGCGGAATGTCAACGGACGCAGCCTACATGGTGATGGACGATTGCGTGCAAAGGCACTCGCGGCATTGCAATTCACACTTACGGGGTCACAGGAAGGAGCGCTGTCAGAGATTTTCGCCGATATGTCTTGCCGCCAACGCATGCTGCGCATGCTTCAAGGTGATGTTGGTGCCGGAAAAACGGTGGTGGCTTTCCTGGCGATGCTGAACGCGATCGAGTGCGGTGCGCAAGCGGCGCTGATGGCGCCCACGGAAGTGCTGGCCAGACAACACCGCGCCTCGCTGGCTCCGTTAGCGGAAGCGGCCGGTGTTTCGCTCGCGTTACTGACAGGGCGCGAACGTGGGCGTGAGCGAGATGACATTCTGCAGCGCTTGCAATCAGGCTCACTCGGTATATTGATCGGAACGCACGCGTTGATTTCCGAGACCGTGGTGTTCAATGATCTTGGTCTTGTTGTCGTCGATGAGCAGCACCGCTTTGGTGTGCATCAGCGTTTGGCCTTGTCCGGCAAAGGCAAACAGCCTGCCGATATTCTGGTGATGACAGCGACGCCCATCCCGCGCACATTGGCGTTGACAGCGTACGGCGATCTGGACATGTCTAGGCTGCGAGAGAAACCTGCAGGGCGCAAACCAATAGCGACCCGCGCCATCCCTTTGGAGCGCCTTGACGAAGTCGTGAATGGAATTGGGCGCGCTGTGGCGCAAGGGGAGCGAGCATTTTGGGTATGCCCTTTGGTCGAAGAAAATGAAGACCTGGATCTCACAGCGGCAGAAGAGCGGTTCGATGTATTGAAGGCAATGTTTGGGGACAAGGTCCGCCTGATTCACGGGCGCATGAAACCAACCGAGAAAGACGAGGCAATCGAGGCCTTCCGGTCTGGGGTGGCGAAAATCTTGGTGGCAACGACGGTGATCGAAGTGGGGGTCGATGTGCCGGACGCCACTATTATTGTGATTGAACACGCAGAACGATTCGGACTGGCGCAATTGCATCAACTTCGCGGCCGCGTTGGGCGCGGAGAAAAAGGTTCTACCTGCTTGCTGCTTTATCAGTCACCACTGGGTGAAATAGCGCGCGCACGCCTTGACTGCCTGCGCAACACAGAGGACGGGTTCGATATTGCAGAGGAAGATTTGCGGCTTCGTGGAGCGGGTGAATTGTTGGGAGAGCGGCAGTCTGGCCTGCCTGAATTCCGGCTCGCCGATTTTTCGTTGCATGGTGATCTCATTGCAGCTGCCAGCGACGATGCACGTCTTATTTTCGTACGCGATCCAAACCTTGAAACTGACCGAGGCGAAGCGCTGCGGGTGTTGCTCTACTTGTTTGAACGCGATGAAGCAGTTCGTACCATGAGGTCAGGTTGATTTTATGGTGACTGCAATCCCCCTCAGCATATTGGTTGGTGCCGTCGTTGTCGTAACTTCGGTCATCTCGGGTATTTTTGGGATGGCCGGCGGGCTTGTTCTGATGTTGATACTCGGCATCTTATTACCGGTTCCAGCGGCAATGATATTGCACGGCGTCACGCAGTTTTTTTCAAATGGATGGCGCGCGGTCATTTGGCGTCAATGGATAGATTGGCGTATCATCGCATACTATTGCATAGGCGCGTTTCCGGCGCTTATCGTTCCAGTGGCGATAGCGTATGTACCTGACAAAGCCGTGATGCTCATTTCATTGGGTCTCATGCCCTATGCGGCGCTGATGCTTCCGAAACGCTTGGCTCTCGACGCGGCAAAGCGATCACACGCAGTCGTTTGTGGATTCCTGGTCGCCGGACTTCAGCTCGTCGCCGGGGTGGCTGGCCCCTTGCTCGACACGTTTTTTGTCCGTTCACAGATGGACCGGCGCGCTGTTGTTGCGACGAAGGCCGCGACACAGGCAATTAGCCACACGCTGAAGGTAGGGTATTATGGGGTGTTGCTGTCGCTTGTTCCCAATCTTGGTGCGGATGTTTATGGGGCGGCAATCCTTGCTGCGATAGCGGGTACCACGCTGGCGGGTCCAGTTCTGGAAAAACTGTCCAATGAAAATTTCCGGCGCTGGACCCAGACCATAGTCCTTTGTGTTGGGGCCATCTCGGTACTACAAGGCCTTTGGCTTCTGTTGTCTTAATCAACTGGCGCATTGACGTCGTATGCGCCGTCAGCGCAATCTTGGAATGATGCCTGAACAGCTACCCAGTTTCGCACCAGCACTCAAGGCCGCCATTCAACGGGCGATGGTTGATGTAAGTGCCATTGCAAATCTTCACCGGCTGTCGGGCGGGGCAAGTCAGGAGACGTGGTCGTTTGATGCGCTGACGGGCGATGGTCAGAAACCGCTCGTGCTGCGCCGGGCACCTGGGGGCGCGTTAGTGCCACGGTCCGCAACAGCGGTAAGCTTGGCAACCGAAGCGCGCGTTATTCGATTGGCGGAGGCGGCCTGCGTGCCGGTGCCGCCAGTATCCTATGTTCTGCAAGACTCAGATGAGCTTGGTCCGGGGTACGTCATGGGCCGGGTCGAAGGTGAAACCATCGCTCGAAAAATTCTACGTGACCCCGAGTATGCGGCGGCCCGGCCAAGGCTGGCCCGGCAATGCGGTGAAATTCTTGCGCTCATTCACGGCATTGGAAAATCTCAGCTTGGTGAACTCAGAGTCGTTACTCCCAGGGCGCAGTTCGAACAGTATCGCGATGTTTACGATGGTTATGACTATCCTCATCCGGTTTTTGAAGCGGCGTTCAAGTGGCTTGAGGCGCGGGTTCCGGAACCCCACGACCTCACCCTGGTTCATGGGGATTTCCGGAATGGAAATCTGATGATTGGCCGGGATGGGGTTCGCGCGGTATTGGACTGGGAGTTAACACATGTTGGGGACCCTGCCGAAGATCTTGGTTGGATCTGCGTCAACTCATGGCGGTTTGGCGAAACGCACAAAGTTGTCGGTGGGTTCGGAGACGTCAGCGAATTGCTGGCAGGTTATGCGGGAGCAGGAGGCGGCGGCATGACGGCTGAGCGCGTTAAATTTTGGGAGGTTTTTGGAACGCTCAAGTGGGGCATCATGTGCATGACGATGTATCAAGCCTTTGCGCTTGGACCGGATCGAAGCGTTGAACGTGCGGCGATTGGCCGACGCTCGTCGGAGACTGAGATTGATCTGGTCAATCTGCTGTATCCCAAGGCCGCAACACCATGATGGATCAACCTTCGGCAACAGAAATTCTGACCGCTGTGCGTGAATTTATCGAGAAACACGCGATGCCGGAGCTCACAGGCCGCACAGCCTTTCACGCGCGCGTCGCAGCTAACGCCATTGCTATCATTGTCCGGGAGCTCGAACAGGGTGACCGTGCAAACGTCGAAGCACAACTGAGGCTGGAGCAATTGCTGCAGCGAAAGGGAAGCCTCGTCGAACTCAATCGCGAACTCTGCCGGAGGCTGCGTACCAATGAACTTTTGATTGATGACGCCATGGTGTGTCGGCATCTAACGCTGACCACACTCGCGAAGGTTGCAATTGATCAGCCGAATTACTCCGGACTATTGCATTCGCCGCATCGCCGCACGGATTAACCTGTTGCAGTCTGAACACGATCCGCAGCTGAATGTTGCGGAAGGGCAGCTACTGCACTAGGCCGTGATACGAAGTTGTCGGGTTTGGATTCGGTGGCAACATGGCGGCCAGAGGTCGCAATCTTCAGTTTGGCTTTTTGGGACTGCTCGCTGTTGTCATTCTCGGCGGGCTGTCGGCGTATGCTGCGCGCGACAATATCATTCGATATACGCTCAATCCGAACCGCAATTTTGGTGAAGGGGCACAGGCTGCCGCACCAAATTACGCGGTGCATTCAGCGTGGGCCGCGCAGCCAAGTGTGGTAGCCAAATCGGTCGATGTGTTCTTCATTTACCCAACCGTTTATTTTTCGGGTGAATATTGGAACGCACCGATAAAAAATGCTTCAGTCCGGGAGCGCCTAACCCGGATAATTCGCCCGCTGTATGTGGCGCCGTTTTCAGCATCCGCGAATTTGTATATGCCGCTCTACCGGCAAGCGGCACCTTACAGTTTCATGGGAAGCAGCGAGGACGGGCGCTCGGCTCGTGAATTAGCTTTTGATGATGTGAGCAAGGCATTCCGGTTGTTTTTGGATCAACTCAATGATGGTCGGCCGTTCATTGTTGCTGGATATGGGCAAGGGGCCCTTTATGGATTCCGGCTCATTTCGGAACTCGACCCATCTGAGCGCAATCGGCTGCTTGCGGGATATTTGCTGGAAATTGCCATCCCCGTGGAGCTTACAAGATCAATGGCAAAGGCAACTCCGCTTTGCGATTCTCCGGACCAAATTGGCTGCATCATTGTCTGGCATTCCACCACACAACACACGCGTGGGGACCTGCCACGGCAGAACGCGCTTGTGTGGAGACCCGGGGGCGGCTGGGACGCCACGCGGGGCCGCGAGCTAGCCTGCGTCAATCCGCTGACTTGGACAGTATCGGGGCGGGCCGGAACTCCCGATATGAATTTGGGCGCTGCGACCTTGCCGGATTTTGGAACGCGGAGCACAACCATCACACGCGCGTTGACTTCGGCAGATTGTTGGAACGGGTTGCTTTTCACGGACGTTCCGCCCGACCCGATATTTTTGTGGGCGGGGCCCCGATATCAGGAGCTTTTTCCGTCAAATATAAATCCGTTTTATGCCGATATTTCGGACAATGTAGAACGGAGAATAAAGTCCTATCTGGCACAAGGGAGCCCGCCCGAGCCGCCACCCGATGAGGGCAGCACCCCAAATGGAGAACTCACCGCGCCTTAGCGCTTCTTAGGCGCCATGCGCACCAATTATTGCGACCGAACACACATTCATTGATGGTGAACCGCCAAGATTGTGAGTTAGACCGATCTTCGGGTCCTTGAGTTGCCGCGCACCAGCGCGGCCCTGGAGCTGCAAATACATTTCGTAGAGCATTCGAAGTCCACTAGCGCCAATTGGATGGCCGAAGCACTTCAGCCCCCCGTCGATTTGGCAGGGCACCTTTCCGTCGGCGTCATAATATCCGTCCATCACATCGTACACTGCGCGGCCTTCGTCGCTGATGAACAAGTCTTCCATGGTCACAAGCTCGGTAATCGAAAAGCAATCATGCACTTCCATCATTGAGATTTGTTCGCGTGGGCGTTTTATGCCCGCTTCGTCATAGGCGCGTTTTGCCGCGATACGAGCCGTGTGGAAGTAACTGCCGTCCCATGAATTGTGCGTGCTCTCGAGGCCATTTGACAACGCGAGCTGCAACGCTTTCACCGTGATAATATCCTTCTTGCCCATTGCGCGGGCGATTTCCGGCGTTGTGACGATGGCGCATGCCGCACCATCGGAAACGCCGCAACAATCAAATAGCCCCAGCGGGTCGGCAATCATGGGTGCGTTGAGCGCCATTTCTTCTGTGATCGGTTTTTGCAAATGAGCCTTCTGGTTCTTTGCACCATTCGCGTGACTCTTGACCGAGACGTGCGCGATCGACCGTTTCAGGTCCTCTTTCGACACGCCGTGCTTGGCACGGTAAGCGGAGGCGAGTTGCGCAAAATTTCCTGGAGCCGATCCATTTGCACCCCACTGCGGCAAAAGCGTTCCAGGCTGACCTGTTGGCAGACCGCCGTAGCCGGTGTCTTTTAATTTTTCAACACCAAGCGCCAACGCGATATCGCAAGCTCCGGCCGCGACAGCGTAGACGGCTCCACGGAAAGCTTCGGAGCCGGAGGCACAAAAATTCTCAACGCGTGTGACTGAAATATTTGGCAAGCGAAGCGCCACAGATAGGGGAGTCCCACCTTTGCCCACCGACTGTTCATCAATATGGGTGGAGAACCATGCCGCCTGAATTTGGCTGGTTTCAACGCCGGCGTCGGTGAGTGCTTCAAGATAGGCTTCGACCATCAACTCTTCGGCGCCCATGTCCCAACGCTCGCCAAATTTCGAGCACCCCATGCCGAGAATTGCAACCTTGTCTTTGATGCCGGTAGCCATTTTCTGTCTCCAAATTGCGATGTAGGAACATCTAGCGGCGCAACGCCGCCACTGTCAAAAATTGACGTGCTAAACCGGCGTTGCTTTCCAGAAATACCTTCGAAAACCGCGCTTTTCGTCAAAATCCTTCACTCTAAACACCATGCGCATTTCCGCGCCGGTATCGATGGCGCCAATGTCGACGTCGGTGAATTCAGCAAGGAAACGTCCCCCTTCCTCGAAGGTCACCATTCCATAATGTTGGGGTGGGTCTTGCGAATAGGTCAAATAGTCAGCAGACCATGACAGAATTTTTCCGGTGAGTTCGGCAAACGAAAACGGTTTCTGCTCATCGACCGCACCGCAATTTGGGTTCACGCAAATGCGGGTTCGCGGAAACTGCGCCGTTCCGCACTTCTCACATTTCCCGCCCACAAGGCCAAACAACATGTCTCGCTTTCGATATGTCACACTCAGGGCTGTTTTGTTGTCCTTTTCGGCTCGCACTCCCTTTTCCATTTCAACGAGACCGTTGAATGCAAGCCACTTCATGTAATTGGTTTCTTCCTTGCGTCGCGCAAGAAATCCCTTCACACCGCGTTGGGGGCGATTTTTTTCAATGGCGGCAGTTACTTCGAAGAGAGCGGCATCGCAGCCTTGACCGAAGGCTGCCACCAGAATTTTCTGCCCAGGCTTTGCATTCTCCAATGCATCGGCCAACATCAACAGCGCATGCGCGGTGCCGCATTCGCCGACGTTTGCCGATAGATTGTCGCGAACCTTGGAGGGATCGATTCCGCTTTTCACGGCAATTTGCTGATCAAGTTTTGCAAAAGTGCAGGGAAGGATAAAATGGTCAATGGCAGACGCGGCCACACCTGTTTTCTCGAGTAAGCCCTTAACGGCGCTCGGTACGATCCGGGAGTAGCCTTCGTCACGTATCCATCTTTCTTCCCAATTGTAGTCATACTCTTCACTCGCACCGCGAAAATGGTCGATGAAGTCTACTGAAATTGAGTGACTTCCAAGGAAACGTGCCGCTATGTTCTCGCTCGCAACAACGAATGCAGCTCCACCATCGCCAAACTGGAATTCCTGTGTGGAGCCCGCGCGGGTGGATCTACGATCTGCTGTGGCAACAAGTGCGGATGCGGTCGAACCTGCTGCAATCTTTTCCAATGCAAAAATAAGGGCGGACAGTCCGGCGCGCTGCGAACCGGTGATATCGGCTGTGTGAATGCCTTCGGGCAGACTCAGGGCGGATGAGAGGATCCCAGCATTCTGCCGGTCTGCAAATGGCATTGTCGTTGATGCAAAATAGACCGCACCTATGTGTTGTCGTGCCGCGATCGGGTCCATGTCATTTGGGAGTGCATCGCGTGACGCCTCGACGGCCATCGTCACGGAATCTTCATCCCAATTCGCCATTGTCCGCTCGCCTTTGCCCTGCCCCATAATCGAAGGGTTGAACCAGGCGTTTGCAACGGCCATTGCCTTTCGCTGCATGCGTAAGCGCGGCAAATACGCACCAAAATTTGTGATGCCAACTGTGTGTCCGGTCATGATGGAGTTTCCCAAAGGCACGAGAAAGGCGGCGCGCAATGGCGCTGCGTTGCTGTGTCGGGTATCAGATTTGAAGTGCTAGCTCAACTTGGCCGCTGCACGACAATGCACGCAGAGCCTTTGTCCCGTAGCGTCCGGCATAGGGAGAGCGCCGATTTCCGGTCAGGCAGCGCCCCTGCATAGAGTCGAAAGACC